>CAYZKF010000006.1:0-22059 GCA_964479135.1 uncultured Acidimicrobiaceae bacterium | reverse complement strand
GGTATTGAGTGGCTTGGGGTGATAGCTCCAGGTGAGGAGGAACCGTCTGCCGTCAAGGGAGCCGAGTTGCTCCTGAAGGGTCATCGCCAGCGCCATCTCCTGGCAGGGATGGGTGATGGTCTCCATGTTGATCACCGGCACCTCGGAGTGCTCCGCCCAGGCCTCGAGGATCAGGTCCTTTCGGTCCTCGCCCCAGTCCTCGAACTTGGGGAAGGCCCTGATCCCGATGAGGTCGCAATACCGGGAAAGCACCTTGGCCGCTTCGCTGACATGCTCCTCGGCGTCTCCCATCATCGTCGCCCCGGACTCGAACTCGAGGGGCCACATGCCACCGCTCGGGGTGAGGACCACCGCGTGTCCACCGAGCTGGCGAGCCCCGACGTCGAATGAGGTTCGGGTCCTCAGCGAGTTGTTGAGGAATATCAGGGCGATGGTCTTGCCGGCGAGATCGTCGGAATAGGGGGACTCTTTGAGTTTGCGGGCGTCATCGATCAGAGCCTGGAGCTCGGGTCTCGACCAGTCGAAGGTGTTGAGGAAGTGCCTGATCGGTCGAAGTGTCATGGCCCGTCACCCTGCGTTCAAATCGTGGGGTCAGGCGGTGAGTTGGAATCGGACCTCGAGGGCAACGGTCACCGTGGTGGAGCCGCCTTCCAGCGGGGTGGAAACGTCCGCGGTCTCCATGCGGAGACGGGCCACGGGGAGTGGGCCGACGTGGCTGGGCACCGTCTCGACGATCGACAGGGCCCCGCCGAGGGTTTGGCCGGAGAGTCGGGCGAGGTGCTCCGCCTTGGCCAACGCGTCGGACCAGGCCGCCTCCCGGGCCGAGGCCTCGAGGGTGGTCTCGTCGGCGATGGAGAATCGGATGTTGTGGACGTAGGCGGCATCGCCACCGGTGGCAACCGCGTGGTCGAGCACCTTCCCGGACTCGGCCAACTCGCGGATCACGGCCCGGACCGTGTTGTTGACCCTGAAACCGATGAGACGCCGCTGGTTGTCCGACCAGTCGTACTCCGGGGAGATCGAATAGTCGACCGTGGCGATGTCGGAGCGGTTCACACCCTGATCGACAAGGGCGGTGATCAAAGCCTGCGCCGCTTTGGCGGCGTTCTTGGAAGCCGCGGCCACGGTGTCGTCGATCACCGAGACTCCGAGGTCTACGGTCACCATGTCCGGTGGCGCCGCGCCCTCGCCGGTTCCGGTGACGGTGATTTCCCGGTGAGCGTTCATCGGGGAAGGCTACCCCTGGTTGTCATTTCCCTTCACCCGACCGTCGACAACCAGGACGCCGTCCGCGGAGAGCAACCTCGCCTGACGGGCGATGTCCGGGCTGCGCAGCCTGCCGCCGGCTCCGACCACTCTCCACCATGGGAGTTCGGCATCGGCGGTACGCAGCAGGTTGCCCACGGCGCGGGCTGCCCCGGGATGCCCGGTCTCGGCGGCCACCTCTCCGTAGGTGACGACGTCACCGGGTGCCAATGAGGAGACGACCGCGATCACCGCCTCTTCGAAGTTGGTCACAGGGTCCCGAAGAGACGGTCTCCCATGTCGCCGAGTCCCGGGGTGATGTAGAAGCTGGAATTGAGGCCGCGGTCGAGGGTGGCCGCCACAATCCTGACTTCGGGGTGGTCGGTTTCCATCCGGGCGATCCCTTCCGGGGCGGCCACCACACACACCGAGGTGATGTCGCGGGCTCCGTTCTCCTTGACCTTTCCCACCGCCCACGACAGCGAGCCGCCGGTGGCCAGCATCGGCTCGAGGATCAAAACTCGTGCCCGGTCGAGATCGGGGAACTTGGTGTAATACTCGATCGGCTGGGCGGTCTCCTCGTCGCGTTGCACACCGGCGAACCCGATGGCGGCATCGGGGATCAGGTGGAGCACCGACTCGAGCAGCCCGAGCCCGGCACGGAGGACGGCGACCGCCACCACCGGCCGTTGCAGCTTGATGCCGGTGGTCGGCTCCAACGGAGTGTTGATCTCCACCTCGTCGGTGGTCATGTCGGCGATGGCCTCGGCAATCAGGAGGTATCCGAGACGCTGGGCGGTCTGTCGGAACTCGGGAGGCTGGGTGTCGCGGTCACGAAGGACGGTGAGCAGGTCGGCGGCAAGGGGGTGGTCGACGATTGTCACGGGCATGGCGGGAGCCTACGGTGTTCAGCCGGTGTTCCGCATCCCGGCGGCAATCCCGTTGACACTGAGCAGCAATGCTCTGTCCAGCTCCGGGGAGTCCTCACCGGAGCGGCGCCGGGCGAGCAGGGCGACCTGGAGGTAGTTGATCGGGTCGAGGTAGATGTTTCGAACGTCGAGTGTCCGGCGGAGCACCTTGGAGTCCTCGAGCAACTCCGACCGGCCTCGCACCCTGAGGACCTCTTCGACGGTGAGGGCGTGCTCGGCGCGGATGATGTCGAGGATGTGGCGGTCATCCGACTCGACCAACTGGGCCACGTACCGGGCGGCGATGTCCAGATCGGTCTTGTACAGGGTCATCTCGACGTTGGACAAGAAGGTGTCGAAGAAGCCCCAGGTACCGGCCATCTCCTCCATCACCTGCTGGTAGCCGTCGGCACGGGCATGCCGCAGCCCGGTCCCCACCCCGAACCAACCTGGGACGATCTGTCTGGTCTGGGTCCACCCGAAGACCCAGGGGATCGCCCGGAGGTCGTCGACCCCGCCCCGGCTTCCCGGACGACGTGACGGGCGGCTGCCGATGTTCATGCTCCCCAACTCCTCTACCGGGGTGGAAGCGAGGAAGTAGTCGGCGAGGCTGCGGTCGTCGACGAGACGGCGGTAGTGGGCGTAGGCCGCCGCCGAGACCGAATCCATGGCCTCGGTCCACCTGCCCAGGGTCTCTCGAGGGCGCTCTGATCGGCGTTGCAGCAGTGAGGCCTCGAGGGTTGCCGCCAGGAACAACTCCAGGTTGCGGGCAGCGATCCCGGGGTGACCATACTTCTCGGAGATCACTTCACCCTGGTCGGTGACTTTGATCGTCCCGTCGACTGTCCCGAACGGCTGGGCGAGCACCGCGGCGTGGGTTGGGCCGCCCCCCCTCCCCACGGTGCCTCCGCGGCCGTGGAAGAGACGCAGCCGGATCTGGTGACGCTCGGCGACTTTGGCCATAGCCCGTTGTGCCTTGAAGATCTCCCATTGGGAGGTGGTGATCCCTCCCACCTTGTTGGAATCGGAGTACCCCAGCATCACCTCCTGGATGTCGCCTCGGATCGCCACCAACCGTCGGTAGGAGGGGTCGGAGAGCAGGGTGTCGAGCAGCGCCTCGGAGTGGCGTAAGTCGTCGATGGTCTCGACCAGGGGGACGAACCCGATATCGGCCACTCCACCGGTGATGTCGACCAGACCCGCCTCACGGGCGAGGATCACTGCGGTGAGGACGTCGGCCGGGGTCTCGGTCATCGAGATGACGTAGGACTCGATGACCTGTCGACCGTACCGGGCGTGAGCCTCTCTTATGGTGCGGAAAATGTCGAGGACACTCTCGGTGTCAGCGGTCAGATCGATGCTCGGCGATCGACTACCCGGCTTGTCCAGCTGCGCCGACAGGATCTTCAGTGCTTCGGGGCCGGTCAGGGCTTGGGGGTCTGCCCCGGTGTGAGCGAGGATCTCGATGAGCGCCGGGTGGTGGCGTCGGGCGTTTTCTCGAATGTCGAGGGTTGCCATGTGGAAGCCGAGAGCGCCGAGGAGACGTCTCACCCTCCCCAGAGCCCCGGACGCGATCAGCTCGCCTCGGGCGCCGATCAGGGAGTCGGCCATCATCGCCAACTCGTCCTCCATCTCGCTGGAGTTGCGGTAGTCGCGGCCGGGAGTGTGGGTCGCACCGGTGCGAACCCGTTCCAGGGTGTTGATCAGACGGGCGTGGATATATGAGCACTTGAGCCGATAGGGCTGGTGGGCGGTTCGCACCCCCTCGCGCTCCCACACTTCGGGGAGCTGCTCCCTGTCCCCGGCGAGGGAAGTTTCCAGCTCTTTGCTGATCGCGGCCAGGTCACCGGAGATGGAGAGCTCGTTGGAGAGGTCCTCCACCACTCCGATCAGGTAGCCCAAACCGCGCACATGTTGGAGGGCCAACGTCTGAAGGGTGATCTCGGGTGTCACCCTCGGGTTGCCGTCACGGTCGCCGCCAACCCAGGTCCCGAAGCGGATCGGGACCACCGGGTGAACCGCGCCCAGCCGCCCGAGTTGGTGGTCGATCCGGGTGAGGAGGTCGGGAAGGACGTCTTCGGCTATAGCGGTGAGGTAATAGAGAGTGGAACGCGCCTCGTCGACGACGCTGGGTCTCTCGTGGCGGATCTCGTCGGTTTGCCATATCTGATCGACCAGCTCGGCGGTCCGGACATCGATTGCCGCCTTCCGGTCAGGCTGTTTGGTGGTGAGACGCGCCTCGATGAGACCGGCCAGCGCCCCCCTCTTGGTGAGGATGCTTCGTCTCGCGGTCTCTGTGGGATGAGCGGTCAACACCGGTCTCACCTCGAGACGTTCGATGACCGAGGTGAGTGTCTCCGGATCGAGCCCGGCGGCCTCGAGTCGATCGACGGTGGCGCGAAGGTATCTCTCGTCGGGGGCCATCTCGTCTATCCGGTGCACCTGCTCGGCGACGTTGGCCAGGTGGAAATAGGTGGTGAATGCCCGGACCAGGGGAATCACCCGGTCTGGGGCCAGTGAGGCCAGGTGTGCTCCGAGGTCGACCTCGGGCTGCTCCTCGTCCTCGGAGCGACGGGTCTTGCCCAGGGCCCGTACCTGTTCCACCAGGTCGTAGAGCTCGACTCCCTGCTGGCGGACCAGAGTCTCGCCCAGCTGGATGCCGAGCCGTCGAATATCAGCCCGGAGGGCGTCGTCCCCGTTTTCCATGACGCGAGCGTAGAAGGGTTGCGCCCGGGTTCGATTGGTGTTGGCTCCGACGGATCAGTGACGGTCGCGCCCCCAAGGCTGGGGCTGAGGACGAGTTCAGGCGTCTTCGGGGCGCTGCTTGTGGACCCTGCCCTCAAGTCCGTGGAGAGACAACCCGGTCCCCGCCCCGTATCGCACCAAGGTCATCTCGGCGAGGATGGAGACCGCCACCTCCTGCGGAGTCTCGGCGCCGATGTCGAGGCCGATCGGGGAGTGGATTCGCTCGATGTCTGCTTCGGTGAACTCCATCTCTCTGAGCCGCTCCACTCGCAACCGGTGGGTGCGTCGGCTCCCCATGGCCCCGATATAGCGGGTCTCGCTCTTCAGTGCCTCAGCCAGCGGTGGGGTCTCGTGTCGGGGATCGTGGGAGAGGATCACCACCCAAGTGCGACGATCGAAGTGGATCTGGCCCATGAGGTCGGCGGGCCAACCCACCAGAACGCGGTGGGCAGTGGGGAACCGCTCCTCGGTGGCGAACATGGCACGGGAATCGACCACGGTGACCCGGTATCCCATCTGGGTGCCGAACGTGGCCAATGCCTGGCCGATGTGCACCGCACCGAAGATGAGCAGCTCGGGCGGCGGGGCCAGAGTCTCGATGAAGACGGTGTGTTCCCCATATTCGAGGGAGCGGTGCTGCTCGTGGGTCATCAGGGTCACCGCATCCTCGACGAGCTCGGAGGCGACCTCGGTGGGTAGCTCTCCCGCCAGCGGAGTGGCCCGATCGTCGAGGACCACCTTTGCCCCGATCCTGGGCCCGGCGACGAAAGTGATCACCGACCCGAACCGCTCGGCTTCGAGGATGTCCTGGATGGCCCGGTTGGCCTGGCTCACCAGGGCTCGATGAACACGTCGATGGTGCCCCCGCAGGCCATCCCCACCTCGAAGGCGTCCTCGTCGGCAATCCCGTAGGTGACCATCTTGGGTCGACCCGACTCGATCACCTCCTGGGCGTGCAGGAAAACATCGTTTTCGACACATCCCCCACTTACCGATCCCTCCATGTCGCCGGCGTCGGAGACCAGGAACTTCGAGCCCTCGGGGCGGGGGGCGCTCCCGTGAACCCGCACCACGGTGGCCACGGCGACCTTCTTGCCCTCGTCCGACCAACGATTGCGAACCGCCAACTGGCTTCTCATGACGATCAAGCCTAAAGCTCTCCACTTCGGCCCGCATGCCCGACAGGTTGGTGTGTAGGCTGAGCGGATATGGAGGCACCAGTGATAAGTGGCACTGGACATAAGGCGGCGACGCTCGGGTGGACCATCTCGAGGCGTCCCTGGTTGGAAAGGGAAGGCGGTTGACCGTGGCGGTCGAGTCATCCGGTCACAGCCGGGGCACCCCACGTTTGTACGAGTTGGTGGAACACGCCCCGAAGAGTGGGAAGAGCCCGACGATCTGGGCGTGGCCAGAGATCATCGAATACCTCAAGGTCGCCGGGCAGCCGGTTCAGGGCCCCTGGCCACCGCACCAAGAGCCGAGGCCCGATCCCGATGCCGAGTCGCTCCCGGTGGCGGTGCCCGATCCCGAATCGACACCTACCGAGCCCAGGACCGACTGGGCTACCGATCCACAGAGCTGAGAACGAAGTCAAGGAGGCAGACATCTACCCCTCTCGATTCCGCTACGAGGCCCCCCAATCCCTGGCCGAAGCCCTGTCGCTTCTTGCCGACGGCGGAGGAGAGGCCAAGGTGCTGGCAGGCGGCCAGAGCCTGATCCCGATGATCAAGACCCGGTTCGCCTCCCCCGAGATGTTGGTCGACATCAACGACCTGGCCGAGCTGGATTACCACCGGCGCGAGGACGATGGGACCATCCACATCGGGGCACTTTGCAGGCATGCCGCCCTCGAGCGCTCGTCGCTGCTGGCGGCTCACCAACCGACGATGGCCGCGGCTGCCCCGGTGATAGCCGACCCCGTGGTACGCAACCGGGGCACCCTGGTGGGGTCACTTTGTCATGGCGATCCCCAAGGCGACTGGGCCGCGGTGATAACCGCACTCGGCGGCTCGGTGACCGCCGAAGGCGTCGGCGGGCGGCGGACCATCCCCATCGAGGAGTTCGTGACCGGGCCCTTCCAGAATTCCCTGGCCCACGACGAGATCGCCGTCGAGGCGGTGGTTCCTGCCCCTCTCGGGGATCCCGCCGGGGGGTATCTCAAACTGGAACGCCGCGTCGGCGACTTCGCCACTGCCGGGGTTGCCGTAGCCATCGACCGCACCGGGGAAAAGGTCGAGAGGGCGGGAATCGCCCTCACCGGTGTCGGCGGGTCGACGATCGCGGCCAACGATGCCGCCCAAGTGCTGGTGGGTGGACCCCTGTCGGCGGAGGTGATCGCCGAGGCCGCAGAGTTGGCGGCCCAGGCAGCTCAACCTAGAAGCGACCACCGGGGGAGCGCCTCATACAAGCGGCAACTGGTCAGGGTCTTCACCACACGGATTCTCACCGGGTTGACCCGGTCCGGCGAGGAGGCGGCATGACGTGAGCAACCTCTACGAGATCGCCCCCACCGAGCCCGAGGAGAACGTCCCGGTCCGCAGGGTCTCCATCAGGGTCAACGGCGAGCCGATGTCGGCGGTGGTGGAGCCGCGTCTGCTCCTGGTTCACCTGCTCCGGCAAGGATTCAAACTCACCGGCACTCACATGGGATGCGACACCACACACTGTGGCGCTTGCACTGTCTTGTTCGACGGCACACCTATCAAGAGCTGCACCATGCTCGCCGTCCAAGCCGACGGTCACGAGGTGACGACCGTGGAAGGCCTCGCCGGCCCCAGTGAACTTCACGCCATCCAGGAAGGCTTCAAGGAGGAGCACGGGCTTCAGTGCGGCTTCTGCACGCCGGGGATGATGATGACCTCGAAGGCGCTTCTCGACGAGAACCCCAACCCCACCGAGGAAGAGATTCGTTGGGCGCTGGGTGGGAACCTGTGCCGATGCACCGGCTACCAGAACATCGTCAAGGCAGTGATGTGGGCTGCTGAGAAGCTCGAGGAGCGGTGAGATGGATCCAGTGGAGGTGAGCAGGTGACGGCGGTCGACGAAGTCAAGATCGGCGGAATGGGCGCCAGCAGGCGCCGGGTCGAAGACAACCGCTTCATCCGGGGAAAAGGGAACTACATCGACGACGTGGTGCTGCCCGGGATGCTCCACATGGAGATCCTGCGAAGCCCGGTGGCCCACGCCCGGATCAAGTCGATCGACACCTCCAAGGCCTGGGCGATGCCCGGTGTCCGCCTGGTCCTGACCGGGGAGACACTGGCTGCTCGCAATCTCGCCTGGATGCCGACCCTCTCCTACGACACCCAAGCCGTCCTTGCCACCGACAAGGTGCGTTTCCAGGGCCAGGAGGTGGCGTGTGTCATCGCCGACGACCCCTACATCGCCAAAGACGCCTGCGAGGCGATAGTGGTCGACTACGAGCCTCTGCCGGTCGTGGTCAATCCGGAACAGTCACTGGCCGACGGAGCCCCCGTGATCCGGGATGACAAAGAAAACCAACCCAACAACGTGATCTACGACTGGGAGGTTGGTGACAAGGCCGGCACCGACCGGGCCTTCGCCGAAGCCGACGTCGTCTCCAAGATCGAGCTCCACTACCCCCGTTCCCATCCCTCGCCTATCGAGTGCTGCGGTTCGATCGCCGACTTCAACCGAGCCACCTCGAAGTTGACGGTGTACATGACCACCCAGGCACCGCACATCATCCGGGCCGCGGTGTCGCTGGTGGCCGAGCTGCCCGAGCAGATGATCCGGATCATCTCTCCCGACCTCGGGGGCGGGTTCGGCAACAAAGTCCCGGTCTACCCCGGATATGTGGTCTCGATATTGGCCTCGATCCTCCTCGAGCGACCGGTCAAGTGGATCGAGGACCGGACCGGCAACCTGATTTCCACAGGCTTCGCCCGCGATATCTATCTGCGTGGTGAGATGGCCCTGCGCAGCGACGGTCGCATCCTCGGGGTCCGGATGAACACCCTCGCCGACCATGGCGCCTTCTTCTCCGATGCTCAACCGTCCAAGTTCAAGATCGGCTTGATGCACTCGGCTTTCGCCTGTTACGACATCCCCGCCGCCCATCTCCTGGCGCGTGGGGTCTACACCAACAAGGCCCCAGGTGGGGTCGCCTATCGGTGTTCGTTCCGAGTCACCGAGGCGATGTTCTTCCAGGAGCGCATGGTCCAGGCAGCGGCCGACGACCTGGGGATGGACCAGGCCGAGTTCCGGCGGGTCAACTTCGTCCGGGATGACGACTTCCCCCACCGCACCGCGTTCGGGTTCCTCACCGATTCGGGTCAGTACGCCAAGTGTCTCGATGTCGGCCTCGAGGCCGTCGGCTACCACGACTTCCTCAAGCAGAAGGAGGAAGCGGCGAAACGGGGCCGCTTGCTCGGAATCGGGATCTCCACGATGACCGAGCCCCTCGGTGCCGGGAACAGCCGGGAGTACGACATCCTTGGGATCAAGATGTTCGACTCGGCCGAGCTCAAGATCCATATGACCGGCAAGGCACTGCTCAGGACAGGCGCCAAGTCACAGGGTCAGGGACACGAGACAACCTGGGGCCAGATCGTGGCACACGAGTTGGGTATCCCCGCCGAAGACGTGATCGTCGAAGAGGGCGACACCGATACCGCACCCTTCGGGATGGGGACCTACGCATCGCGGAGCACACCTGTGGCCGGAGCGGCGGTGGCGATGGTGTCTCGCAAGATCCGGGCCAAGGCTCGCAAGATCGCCGCCCACCTTCTCGAAATCTCCGAGGAGGACGTTGAGTGGGAGTTGGGCCGCTTCTACGTGCGCAGCCAGCCCGAGAGGGGTGTCACCATCCAGGAGTGCGCCATGGCGGCGTACTCCAACATGCCAGACGGGATGGAGCCGGGCCTGGAGAACGTCGCCTATTACGACCCTCCCAATCTCACCTGGCCGTTCGCCTGTTACATCGCCACCGTCGAAGTGGACCCCGACACCGGGGTGTGGGACGTCCTCCGGCTGGTGGCCGTCGACGACTGCGGCGTCCGGATCAATCCGATGGTGGTGGAGGGCCAGATCATGGGTGGGCTGACCGAGGCCTTTGCGATGGCCAGCATGCAGTTCATCACCTTCGACTCCGAAGGCAACTGCATCGGGTCCAACTTCACCGACTATCTGCTGCCCACCGCCTGGGAGACCCCCGGCTTCGAGCTCCACGAGGTGGTCACCCCCTGTCCGCACCACCCGATCGGAGCCAAAGGGATAGGCGAGTGTGCCGCGGTCGGCGGTCCCGCCGCCTTCGTCAACGCGGTGATCGACGCCCTGAAGGGGACCGGAGTACGCAACATCGATATGCCGGTCTTCCCCGACCGGGTCTATCAGGCCTTGCAAACCGGCCAGGACGTAGGCGGGGCACCGCCGATCAGGACGGATGAACCATGAGCACCGGATCGGGGGACACCTGGAGCATCATGGAGAGGGCCGGCGAGCTGGCCCGTAGCGGTATCGACTTCGCCATGGTCACAGTGGTGTGGCGTCAGGCCCCATCGTCGGGCCATCAGGGAGCGAGGGCGATCATCACCGCTGACGGCGAGATCCACGGGTGGATCGGCGGGGCATGTGCCGAGCCTGTGGTGATCGGCGAGGCCCGACGGGCCATCGAGGATCGCCGGCCTCGTCTCGTCCTGCTCGGAGCGACCGACCAGTTCGGTGAAATCCCCGACGGCATGGTGTTTGTCCCCATGTCGTGTCAGTCCGAAGGAGCCATGGAGCTGTACATCGAGCCGATGCTTCCCAGCCTCCGTCTCACCGTGGTCGGCCGCTCGCCGATGGCCAGCACCCTGGTCGAACTCGCCACCGTCCTTGGATGGCGGGCCGAATTGGTGGAGGCAACAGGTTTCTCCGGTGAGGACCTCGACTCGAGCTCGGTGGTGATCGTCGCCACCCAAGGCCATGGTGACGAGAAGGCGGTCGAACAGGCGGTAGGAGGACGCCCCGCGTTCGTCGGTCTGGTCGCCTCCCCCAAACGTGGAGAGTCCGTCCTCGGTTATCTGGCCGACCGGGGTGTTCCCCGCGAGATGCTCGATCGGGTCAAGGTTCCGGTGGGTCTCGACCTCGGGCACACCTCCCACACCGAGATCGCGGTGGCGGTGCTGGCCGAGTTGGTCGAGCTGAGGGCCAAGGGCGGGCTCGACCCGCAGAGGCAGTCACCGGAGGCGTCTCCCCGGGTGGCAGCAATACCCTCTCCGGGTACTGCAATCGACCCGGTGTGCGGGATGACGGTCCCGGCCGACGACACCAGTCGCCCGCTCCGGCATGTGGCCACCGATTATTACTTCTGCTGTTCGGGATGCCGGGAGGCATTCGAGAAGAGCCCGGCATCGTTCGTCGGAGAGGGGGCGGAATGCTGATCAAGAGCGACTTCGAGGTGCCACAGCCGATCGACCGCTGTTGGGAATTTCTCCAGGATATTCCCCAGGTGGCCGCCTGCCTGCCCGGCGCCGAGCTCACCCACGAGGTCGGTCCCGACCAGTACGAGGGCAAGGTCGAGATCCGATTGGGACCGGTGAAGATGGAGTTTGCCGGCAATGCCGATGTCACGGAACGCGACGAAGCCAACAAGACCATCGTGGTGGAAGCCTCCGGGGCCGACGCCAAAGGGCGTGGCCAGGCGGCGATGGGATTGACCGCCCGTTTGGTGCCTACCGCCACCGGTACCAGGATCGAGCTGGACCAGGACCTGCAGTTGTCCGGCGCCGCCGCCCAATACGGTCGGGGGATGATCAGCGATGTCAATGCGGTCCTGATGCGAGACTTCGCCGCCAACATGGAGGCCCGAATCGATGCTTTCGAACGGGGTCTCTCAGCCGACCAGGTCCGGGGGGCCGGTGCCGCCGGAGGCCTGATGATCGCGATCAGGGCGGCGTGGATGGCGTTGAAACGTGTCGGCGCCCGGTTCTTTCTCCCATATCAACCGGACCGGATCTGAGGAGGTGACCACATGACCCTTTGGTGGATAGGAAACCTTGTACTGCTCCTGGTGGTGGTGCCGGTGCTGGTCGCCCTGCTCAACCGGGTCCTGGCCGCTTTGGAGCGGATCAGAAAAGCGTCCGACGAGATTCTGGACGGTGGCGTAGCCCTGATCGGTGAGGTGGATGCGGTCCCCGAACTGCTCGAGGTCACCGACCGGACGATCAACGACGTCTCGGTTGGAGCCGTCCGGTACGCCGGTTCGGTCGGGAAACTGTTGAGTTGATGAGGAAGGAGAAATAATGCCGGCAGCAGCCGTCGTCACCCTGGTGATCGCCACACTGATCATTGCCGCCGCCGCTCTGGGTCTGATCCGGGTGATCGGTCATCTCGTCGCCGTTCTGAGGACGCTTCGCGCGCTGACCGGAGGTGTCCAGGTGGTTGCCGAGAAGACCTCCACGGTTCGACCGGTGCTCACCTCGGTGAACTCCAACCTCGAACCGGTCCGCGACTTCACCGCTTCGATCTGAGGGGTTTTCAATGGCTGAACTATTCGAGGGCAACTCCGGCTGGCTGGTCGGATACATCATCGGGATCGTCGTGGTGCTGGTGGTGGTGGCGCTGGTAGTCCCCATCCTGATCCTGGCAAGGAGGATCGGCAACGAGGCGAAGCTGATCAACGACAGTCTTCTCGAGTCGGTGGACAACACCGCCGCCCTTGGCATGCTCAACACAACCATCGAATCGGCGGTGACCATCATCGAAGGGCTGAAGCGGGGGCGGCAGAGGTTGGGAGGTTGACCGTGACATTCGCACTCACCGAGAACCAGGAGACCCTCTGGTGGATCGCCAACTACGCCGGTCTGGCTGTGGTGGTCGTGGTGGCGGTACTCCTCACCGTCCTGGTGGTCCTGGTCCGAACCATCGATCGACGAGTGATCGAGATAAAGGCGACCCTGGAGCAGGCTCAGGCCAACACCGCCGACGCCAAGCTGATCGGTGACACCGCAGGCGGTGTCGATCTGGTGCTTGCCGAAGGGTTGGAGCATCACCTCTTCCTCGGCCGTGTTCTCAACAAGGTGAGGATGTGATGAACGGTCTCGTAGTGTTCACCGTCATCGACATCGTGCTTCTCATCGCCGGTTTGGCGGTCTACCTGTGGATCGTCGGCGGCCAGCTCACCCGGATCGCGGGGAATCTCGAGGATTGCAACCGGCTGGTCGGTCAGATCGTGGTCAACGCCGAGACCATTGAGGGCGACATCGAGCACATAAATCGGACAGGCGGAGTGGTCGCCGGGGCCCTACCCCTGCTCTACGGCATGGCCGAGGGCATCGTCGTCGGCGCCACCTATCAGCCGGCCGACGCTCACCACCGAGAGCCTGCCGTCCCCGCCTCAGGTCGCCGCCGCTCCCGGCTCCACGACGGGGTCGGCTACCTGCCCGAATAGCCGTCAGTCATCGACCGAGGGTCGTCTTGGTGTGGTGAGTGGGCCGGTGGTCGGCGCCTGATACTGCCCGATCCACTCGTCTTTCCATGCCTGGTCGTACTGTTCCGGATTGCAGCCCGGTCGGTACACCGCAACCAGTTCGCGGCCGATCTGCTCACGGTGGGCTCGGGTGGCTCCGGGTGCCTCGTGCATGCAGACGTACAGGGCGAATCGGTTCCCGGCGACGCGCTCGAGCCAACAGGGGGCGGCCGGATGTCGAAAGGGGAAGCCTTCGGCCGACAGGTCGTCGGAATGGCCCACATAGAGCACGGCGTACTCTTCGGGTTTGATGTCCGGTTTGGGTTTGTACATCACGGCGAAGACCGCGGGCACAGCCGGGGGCGTCCAGCCGGCCAAGACCCGGGGACCTTCGAACGGATAACCGGCCAGTGAGCCGAGACGGATCATCCGATGTTTGCCTCGGGTTCCCCGGTTCCGGGGACTTCCTCCCAAACGTAGTCCAGCTCCTCATCCTCACGGATGGTCTCGACTTGGGTGAGCGGCCAGGGAGGGAGCCCGGCCTTCTCCGCCGCCGCGGTGAACAATGCCACCGCCAGTTCCAGAGCCTGGTCGCTGTTGTCTGCCTCGACGACGATTTGGGCACCGTAGGCATGGGTTCCCATCCCGCTGGCGATCCCGTCGTGGGCGGCGACCGCATCGGCAAGCTCGACTACCTCGGACAGCTCGATCAACCTGTCGCCCTCGGCCATCACCGACACACTCCAACGCAATTCACGGCCTCCCGGTCATCGCAGGCTGGGCAACCGCCCGGCCAGCTCTTCGAGGTTGGCCAGATCATGACCCGACATGAGCAGGTCGATATACGGCTCGGCCACCATCATCCCCAGTGTCGACGGTCGAAAGCCCGGATCGTCGCCTTTGTGCGGGTTGAGCCACACCACCTGATGGCACAGCCGTTTCAGCTGTTCCATCGCCCCGGCAAGCAATGCCGGGTCGCCCCGATCGAGACCGTCGGAGCAGATCATCACGATCGCCCCACGGCTCATCCCTTTACGGCCCCATCGGCGTACGAAGGTGTCGATGGCGTGCCCGATCCGGGTCCCACCCTCCCAATCGAACACCGACTTCGCCGCCTGGTCGAGAGCGTCGTCGGGTCGACGCAGCTCCAGGGCCCTGGTGATACGGGTGAGCCTGGTACCAAAACAGAACACTTCCACTCGGGCCGCGGCCCGGCGGGTGGAATAGGCGAACTGGAGCAGATTGCGCGAATAGTCGGCCATCGAACCGGAGACATCGAGGATCAGGATCAACGGTCGCATCTTGAGCTTGCGTTGCCTCCAGTAGAGCTCGGACGGCTCACCGTGGGTCCGCATCGTGGTCCGGACGGTGCGCCGGAGGTCGGGTCTCCCACCAGACCTCTCCGGATGGGTGCGGCGGGTGCGACGTCGGGGAGGGATCATCCGGATCCGGTGCATGATCCTTCGCAGTGCGGCCAACTCTTCTTCGGTGCATGCCGCAAACGCCTTGTTGCGCCAGATCTCGATGTCGGAGGCGACCATCCCCAATCTGGCCTCTTCCTCGTCTTCGCCAGGTGCCCCCGGTTCGCTGGCGGGTACTTCGATCACCGACTGGTTGTCGATCAGGGACTGTTCGAGGGTGAGCCTCAACGGCTCGGGCAAGTCGTCGATGCCCTGGAGGAAGAATCTGTGGAATACCCGGTCGTACACCGGGACTTGGGCCCGCCGGGTGACCAGGGTGGCCCGGCCGGCCCAGTAGAGATCGAGGAGATCCCCGGGGTCGAGGCATGCCATGGCGTCGCTGTAGTCGAGAAGGCTGCCCGAGCCCAAAGGGAGCCCTGCTGCTCGCAACTCCTCCCCAAAGTCGACCAGCATCCCGACAAACGCCGCTCCCAATTCGGCGTCAGTCTCATGTCCTGGCGGCGACGAGTCGTCAGCCATCGACGGCGATCCGCTCGATGTGTTCGAGAACCGTCTCCAGGTCGTCGCGCTCTTTGACCACTGCACCGAGCGTATCCCTCATCTCCTGGGGCGAGAGCTCTGATAAGCCGAGGACACCGAGGGTGGCCACCCAGTCCAGGGTCTCGGCGACACCCGGAGGCTTGGTGAGGTCCAGCTGGCGGAGTTGGTTGACGGCGGCCACCACCTTGCGGGCCAGAGCCTCGGTGGCCTGGGGGGCGCGGACCAGGATGATCTCGACCTCCCGCTCCGGGCTGGGATACCCGACCCAGTGATAGAGGCACCGTCTCTTCAATGCGTCGTGGAGCTCTCGAGTGCGGTTCGAGGTGAGGATGACGAGGGGTGGAGCCTCGGCAGAGATGGTGCCGATCTCGGGGATGGTGATCTGGTAGTCGGACAACAACTCGAGCAAGAAGGCCTCGAACTCGTCGTCCGCCCGGTCGATCTCGTCGATCAGGAGGACCGCCCGATCACCTTCTCGAACCGCGGTGAGCAGAGGTCGCTCGAGTAGGAACTTGGGGCCGAACAGTTTGTCGACTTCGTCGTCGTCGGCCAGGCGATGTTCTGACAACGCCCTGATCTGGAGCATCTGACGGGCGTAGTCCCATTCGTAGAGCGCCTGGTTGGTGTCGATCCCCTCGTAACACTGGAGTCTGATCAGGCGTCGCTCGAGGACGGTGGCCAACGCCTTGGCCAACTCGGTCTTGCCTACGCCGACCTCACCCTCGACAAGTAGTGGCCGGCCCAGCTCGAGGGCAACGTGAACCGCGGTGGCGAGGCCTCGATCCGCCAGATAACCCCCCTGGCGGAGGAGGTCGGTGAGTTGCTCGACGCTGGAATCCGGTTGGGATGCCCGGGTGTGGTTCATCAGCGGGACCGCATGCCGGAGGCCGGTTGGCCGATCAGGATCGCTCGCCCTGACCACCCATGATCAAGTCACGGATCGATCCGCCTGAGGTACTCAGCTTTCCCTCCCGGGCCAACTTGGCGCGCCAGGCCTCACCGAGGTCGGCCCCAGGCTCGGCGTACCCGTCGAAAGTCACTTCTCTCATGTTCCGACACGACTTGGTCGGACTGCAATCCTCGTCCATTCCGATGTGGTCGTGATGGACGGCCCACACCGACTGGAAGGCTTGTTCTGTGGTTTCGTGTTGGCCTGTCATCGTCTGCTCCCTGAGACGGCGCCGGTCGAGTCGATCGATCCTTGAGTCTACCCGGCGCTCTCGGCGATGGCTTCTGCCAAGATCGCAACCGCGATCTCTCCCGGCGTGCCCGCCCCGATGTCGAGACCGGCGGGACCATAGACTCGGCTGAGGTCGGTGGCTCCCCGATAGGCCAGCCAGTCGGCTCGGTTGTCCTGCATCCGTCTGGAACCGAGCGATCCGATGTAGCCCGCCCCGCTGTCCAAGGCGCTGAGAAGGGCGGCGCCTGCCAGTTCCAGGTCGTGGGCGGTGACGACGACCTTGTCGATCGCGGAGAGCGTGGCGATGACCCCGGTGGCGGAAGCTGCATCGTTCACCGCCTGGGTCTGCCAGCCGAGGACGGTGGCGATGTCGCATAGGGCCGAGGCGACCGGGGACTCCCCGACGACGACCAACTGTGGGACCGCCCGGAACACCGAGACCCATCGCCCCTCCACAAGGGCCGAGCCGGTGGTGTCCGAGTTCCACATCTCCAGTATCGCTTCACCGGCCTCGGCCACGGTCTCGGTGGTGAAGAGCTTCATGTCGACCACCTCGTCGCCTTCCAGGTCGCATACCAGGCACAGCGGCTGGCGATCCACCGCCAACTCCCAGATATGAAACGGCATCACGTCGGCTGGGGCGATGAGACAGCGTGCCCACCCGATCTGTGGAGAACCGGCGATCTGAGCGTCGATGTCATCGATCTCGATCTCGACCAGACGTCCGGTGGCCCATCGGCCGGCAAGGTCGCGCAACTGGCCGTCGATCGGCCCCTGGTCGATGGATCCCAGTCGACCCCCGCCCGGAGTGAAGACCACGGCTCGGGACCAGTCCTTCACCGGGATCCCCCCAGACTCGACCAACCAGGCCACGTCGGCCCTGGTGCCCGAGCGCAGACAGGCGGCGACAGAGAGGGCGACCTGGTACACCCGGCCGATTGTACGGGTCGTCTCCGGTCGGGGAGAGGGCTCGAGGCTCGCTCAGGTCACCTGGTGATGGAGTCGAGCAGTGCCACCAGGTCCCGCAGGTCGTTGACCGATGCCGCCGGGAGCAGATGGTCGATATGGGGCAGGACCGCCCTCATCCCGCGGGTGGCTGGCGTGTAGTCGGCCCGGGCGGCCAAGGGGTTCAGCCAGATCAGGGTGTGGACCGACCGGGCGAGACGTGCCGTCTCCCCGGCGAGGATCGCCGGATCGCCGCAGTCCCAACCGTCGGAGAGGATCAGGGCCACCGGGCCACCCCGTGCCAGACGCCGGCTCCACGACCGGTTCCACTCGGCGAAGGCGTCCCCGATCCGGGTACCGCCGGACCAATCGGTGACCGAGCGGTTGGCGGCGGCCAGAGCGGCCTTGGCGTCCCTCCTACGGAGCTCGTCGGTGATCCGGGTGAGATGGGTGGAGAAGGTGAAGACCTCGACGTTGTCGAGTCGCTGTTGAGCGGCGTGGGCGAAGACCAGGAACAACTCGGCGTACTTCTCCATCGACCCCGAAATGTCGGCGATGATGATCACCGGCCGTTGTCTCACTCGACGGCGACGCATCTCGATGGCGATCAGGTCTCCCTCGGGGCCGAGGCTGCCGTGGAGGGTGCGGCGGAGGTCGGGGCGTCTTCCCAGGCGATCGGGGACCCATCGCCGGGAGCGGAAGTCGGAGGGTCGCCAGAACATGGTCATCACCAGACGCCGGGCCTCGGCAAGTTGGTCGTCGTCGAGGTCGGCGAAGTCGCGAGACCCAACCCGCTCGCTGGCTGAGGCGCCCTCCTGTGACTGGGTGTCGGATGTGGCCTCCTGGAGGCTATCCCGCAGGATGGGCATGGTCATCCGTGTCGCCGCGAACGGGGTGTGGTGCTCGGAGGTGGGTTGTCGATCACTCAGACCCTGGAAAAACCTCCGGAACTCCTCGTCGAAAGGGCGTCGGTGGGCGGGGTCCGTCACCGACAGGCTCATCAGGGCGGCGTAGACCTGGCGACGGTCGGTGGCGTCGACCAGGGTCAGGGAGACAGCCATGTCCGACATCTGGTCGGGGGTCACCGTCATCCCCCTACCTCGGAGGGCGCGGGCGAAGGTGGCGAGGTCACCGACCGGGCCGGCTTGCCGGCTCATCCCACCAGTTGCTCGACCCCGTCGTGGCGCACCGAGTCGATGTCGTCTTTGTACTTGAGGACGACACCAAGAGTCCGGTCGATCATCTCGGGAGTCAGCGCTCCGTCGTGGAGGAGACGGAGCGATTCCGCCCAATCGAGGGTCTCGGCGACACCCGGCGGCTTGAACAGGTCCATGGCTCGGAGACGCTCCATTGCCGAAGCCAGGCTGGCGGCCAGGCTCTCCTCGATCCCGGGGACCTTGCGAAGGACGATGGCGGTCTCCACCGAGGGGTCCGGGTAGTCGATCCAGTGATAGATGCACCGCCGTTTCAGGGCGTCGTGGATCTCGCGGGTGCGATTGGAGGTTAGGACCACGATGGGAGGGCTCTCCGCCCTGATCGTCCCGATCTCGGGGATGCTCACCTGGAAGTCGGAGAGGAGCTCGAGGAGGAAGGCCTCGAACTCCTCGTCGGCGCGGTCCAGCTCATCGATGAGGAGCACGGCGCGTCGACCCTCGGTGCTGGCTTCGATCGCCTGGAGCAGGGGACGGGCGATCAAGAAGTCGCGGCTCATGATGTCCCGCGCGTCGGCATCGGCTCCAGTACCTCTGGCTTCGATGAGACGGATCTCGAGCATCTGGCGGGCGTAGTCCCACTCGTAGAGGGCCTGGCCGATGTCGAGCCCTTCGTAACACTGGAGCCTGATCAGCGGCTCTCCGGTGATTGCGGCGAGGACCTTGGCCACCTCGGTCTTGCCCACCCCGGCCTCCCCTTCGAGGAACAGGGGACGGCCCAGGTGGAGGGCCAGGTGGATGGCGACAACCAGATCGTCGGCGGCCAGGTAGTCGTGCCGTTCCAACTCGGCGGCGAGCTCCTCGGTGGTCGATGGGATCACAGAAGACAGGTTACGGGGCGCCCTCCGGTTGTGTCTCCTGCCATGTGGTCCGGTTCTCCTTGCGGACCACGAAACGCAGCCCTGACCAGGTCTCGTCGATTGCACAAACCTTGTTGTCCACCATCCCGGTGGGGAGGAAGAGTTCTCGGAGCAGGTCCTCGGTGAGATCGGTCTCGACTCCCGAGGTCCGTTTCGGCCAGGCCACCCAGATCGACCCCTCGGCGGGGAGGCCGGCCATGGCACTCCGGAAGAGGGTCTCCGCCTGGGCGGCGCGGTCGGCGAAGATCAAATAGAGGTCGGAAGGACTCTCGCTGTGATGGACTTCCACCTCGTTGGGGAGGTCGAGCTCAAAGGTTTCGGGTGCATTGAGGAAGCCAACGATCATCCCCTCCTTGATCCCCAGCTTCTTGGGAAGGGGAGTGCTGCTGTACCCATCGGTCATCCAACGGAGGGTAGGAGATCACCTCGTGACGTCAGTACTCGAAGGTGCAATGACTTCCGACACCACACCGATCGATCGACCGCAATACGTCGTCGAAGTAGGCGCCGGCTTGTGCCGAATCGATCACGACCGGGCTGAGCAAGCCCCCGAAAGGCACTACGACTGAGGCGAAGCTTTCCGTTGTCAGGTGGTAACGCCAGATCACGCTCACCTTTTCCTGGTATGACCAATTCGAGGCAAACACCTGGGTTCCGTCCGGCGACCAAGCGACATAAGAAACCGTGGTGTCGGGGTCGGCGAGGATGGCGGACTGACCGGTGGAACGGTCGTAGACCCACAACGCCTCACCTTGCCAGAATTCTTCCCTCGGCTCCCCACCGGCAACCAATGCGGCGAGGAAGCGGTGGTCCGGGGAGGATGTCTGCGGGCTGCCAAAGCCAAGGCCGACGGTGACGAACCGGTGGTATCCAGAAGGTGGGTGGAGGATCTCGGTTTCGAGGGTTGTCGTGTTGGTGATCAGCAGCTCCCGGCACGGGTCGTGACACCAGACCAGTTCCACTTCGGTGCTGTCGAAGACGATGCCGTGCCCTGCCCCATCGAGATGCCGCGCTTCGCCTGTCGTCGCGTTCCACAGGGTTAGACCGGTGTCGGTCTGGAGGGCGAGACCACCTTCGATCCCGATGGCGGGGGTCCCCAAAGCGGTCACCTCGGTGGGTTCGGTGAGCGGTTTGCCATCCAGAGACACCTGCCACGCCGTGGGAGTGTTCCACGGATTCTTGACCATCCAGACCCGGTCTTTCTCGACACCCGGCAGGAAGATCAAGGCAGATCCGAGTGAGGTCGGCTCCCTGGTGACTATGTCGACCGCGAAGGGCTCAGCCCACCCGACTACCAGGTGATCTCCAACCCTGACCATCGAGTAGGGCTCGTCTCCGGCCCGCTGGCCCTGTACTGCACTTCGGCTGGCAAGCCTCCGGTCGGGGTCGACGGCGGTAAGCCCACTGAGTCCATCATCGAAGAGCAAGACAACACCGGTTTCCTCGCCGAACAATGGTCCCGACACGGGAACGGAGACATCTGGCGGGGCTGTGGTGGGAACCGTGGGGGGAGCCGCCGAAGTGGCGACCGGCGATGTCGTCGGCGGTGAGACCAGTTCCCCGTTGGGGTCGTCGAGAAGCCCGGGCGCGGTCAGCCATACCAATCCCGCTATCGCCAAGGCAGCAATTGTGATCGCCCAGGCAAACCGGCCGACCCGAGCCGCAGTCCGGAGGGGAGTCTCCGGGATCGTCCTCCGGGCCAGGCTGGATTGGAGTTCCTCGGCAGCCTGGCGGAGCATGCGATCGGCGTCGGCCATCAACCCAGCTCCCGCTCCAACCGCTTCCTGGCTCGATCGAGGTGGGTTTTGATCGACTCATCGGAGACGCCGAGCAGTTGGGCGATCTCGATCCGGGTGTATCCACCGACATAGAACAGGGCGATGGCCTGGGCTTGGCGGACGGGAAGCCGGCGCACCGCATCCCAGACTTCCGAGACCTCGGAATCCACGTCGGTTGTTTCACCTGCCTGGAGCCTGGCATTGGCCCGTCGCTCGGCGCCGAGCCGGCGAAATCGTGAGACAGCCGAGTTGGCCACTACCTTGCGCACCCAGGCACCTGGCGAATCCAGAGCTGTGACACTCGGCCAGTGGCGCAACGTCTTCTCGAAGGCGTCCATGGTCAACTCCTCGGCTGCCGACCAGCTGCCGGCGAGCACATAGGCAAGACCGAGCACCTGGCGGTACTCCGACCGGAAGAAGGCATCGAACGATCCCTCGAACGAGTGAACACCTTGGTTTTCATCCATCTCCTCGACAGGTAACACGAATCGCAGGGCCCGAATGGGGGACAACCGATTGCTCTCCAATCGCTAATCGGTCGCCGAGGGGTATATGGGTCAATAGCAGACGCCAGCGCGCCTACTGCGGTGGCCTACCCGCGGCCCTTGCGGGGTTGCGAAGCACAGGGAACTCGTTGGGCCCGCGATGCGACCCTGAATCCGTGGGGCGCAGAAAAATCTTGGTGATTCGGGGTCAATCCTCTTGTTTTTGTCGTGGGGGGAACGTATGTTCGAGGGTATGGAGTGGGAGAGAGTTACTAACCAGGTTTCTACCGACAGTCTCCAGCAGCGGCTGGTCGCCAACCAGGAGATGATC
>CAYZKF010000005.1:0-22140 GCA_964479135.1 uncultured Acidimicrobiaceae bacterium | reverse complement strand
TCCGCGCCGGCTCCTCTTCGGGTCGTTTGAAAGGGAACACTCCCGCGGCGTAGGGGAACTCGCCGGGCACGTTTTCCTGTAGCAGCCATTCGAGGCGGTCGCCCCAGGAGCGATACCGGGGCAAAGCCACCCTGGGGATCCGGGTGTGGGACAGGGTCTCGTGGTGGAGGGGCACGCTGATCTCCCGTCCCCTTACGTAGTAGACGAACTCCTC
Organism: uncultured Acidimicrobiaceae bacterium; assembly: GCA_964479135.1. Classification (GTDB taxonomy): domain Bacteria; phylum Actinomycetota; class Acidimicrobiia; order Spongiisociales; family ZC4RG35; genus ZC4RG35. Next base: position 21,926 of record CAYZKF010000005.1, on the reverse strand, counting down.
ACCGGCGTATTCGGCGACCATCCCCTCCCAACGTTCCAGGGCCTTGAGGTTCTCCGGAGTCACCTCCTCGCGGGTGGCGGCCAACTCGGCGGCGACATCGGCACCGGCCTCGGCGGCGCCGGTCAGCCGATAGAGCCGGTCGGCCGCCTCCGCCTGGTCCCGCGACCACTCGTTGTAACCGCCGACCTCCTCGACGATCTCGGCCAGATAACGGGTGCGGTTGGGCGGGACGACATGCAGTTTCGCCTCGGTGCCAACCGGGAGATCGAGTCGGGATTCGATCTCGACGCCCCTGCCCCCGAGGGCGGTGACAACGGCCTGATAGAAGCGGTTGGTCCCCGGATCGTTGAAATCGGAGGCAATGGTCAGGTGGACAGGTATGTCGTCGTCGGAAGCCGAGAACTCGAGATGGTTGCGCTTCCATTGCTTCCTGACGTCACGAAGGGCATCGAGGGCACCTTCTTTGTCGCCTTTGTTGATGGCGACAAGGTCGGCAAAGTCGAGCATGTCGATCTTCTCCAACTGGGTTGCCGCGCCGTAGTCGGGGGTCATCACGTACATCGAGATGTCGGAGAAGTCGACGATCTCGGTGTCCGACTGGCCGATTCCCGAGGTCTCGAGGAGGACCAGGTCGTACCCGGCAGCCTTGACGATGTCGATGGCGTGGTGGACATGGGGGGACAGAGCCAGGTTGGCCTGCCGGGTGGCCAAAGACCTCATGTAGGCCCGGGGATGAGGTAGCGAGTTCATCCGGATCCGGTCTCCGAGCAGGGCGCCTCCGGACCGCCGCTTCGTGGGGTCGACGGAGATGATCGCCACCTCCAGGTCGTCGGAGTCGAGGAGGAGGCGGCGTACCAATTCGTCGACCAGGCTGGACTTGCCCGACCCTCCGGTGCCGGTGATCCCCACCACCGGCGCGGCGGACTTTCGGGCGCGAGTCTCGACCTCTTCGAGGACGTCTTGATACTTGTCGGCGTAGTTCTCCGCTGCCGAGATCAGGGTGGCGACGACCCGCGACCTCCCGGTGGTCAGGAGATCGAGGTCGAAGTCTTCGGGTAGTTGCCCGGTGGGGAAGTCCGACCTGGCCAACATATCGGCCACCATTCCCTGGAGGCCCATCGTCCGCCCATCGTCCGGGGAGTAGATACGGGTTATCCCATATTCGGCAAGCTCCTCGCCTTCATTGGGGAGTATGGTCCCGCCGCCTCCTCCGAAGAGACGGATGTGGCCGGCATCATGCTCCACCAACAGATCGCGGACGTAGCGGTAGAACTCCATGTGCCCGCCCTGATACGAGGTGACCGCGATGGCATGGGCGTCCTCGTCGATGGCGGCCTCGACTATGTCCCGGCCACTCCGGTTGTGCCCGAGATGGATCACCTCGACCCCCGAAGCCTGGAGAATGCGTCGGAAGATGTTGATCGAGGCGTCGTGACCATCAAACAGGGTGGTCGCGGTTACGAACCGGACCTTGTTGGCCGGCCCAGACGTCTCCCTTGCGGTGTCGGTCATCTCAGTGTTCAACCGGAGATGACTGTAACCCCATCGTCGAAGGTTCACCTTCACAGAAGCCGCCTCAACCGACTAGATTGATCGGCGATGACACAAATCGTAGGACGGCTTCAGGGGCCTTACCTCGAGCCCAGCAAGGTTCTGATCGACATCGGGGACGGTCGATTCAGGGTCTCGGCGGGCCGCACTCAGATCGGCTCATGGCCGCTGTCCAAGATCCGGGCCGAGCGGACTTCGATCTACCGGTTCGACCTGGATATCGATGGGGACCATTTCGACTTCTTCCCCGACGATCCGTCCACCTTCTCCGACCAGGTCGGGGCAGTCATCGACCTCACCGAGTCGAAAGGCCGATTCGGGCTCAAGGCGCGAATCGAGCGCGTGGCCAACGGCTGAACCGACCAAGCTCAGGCCGATGGCTCGGAAGCTGATCCAAAGAGGCGTCCTCGCCGGTGTGGCATTGGTCACACTGGAAGCCGTCTACGCCTTGCTCCGGCCTGCCCCCCGGCTCCCCGAGTTCGACCCGTCCGGTGAGTTCGGCGACCGGTCACTTCCAACTGTCACCATCGCCGTCCTCGGAGACTCCTCGGTGACCGCCCCGGGCGTCTCCCACCCGGACGAGACATGGGTCCGTATCGTCTGTCGCCGCCTCGGCGAGCGACGCCACGTAGAGCTCCGATCCTTCGCCGTCGGAGGGTCCAAGACGTCGGACCTCGTCGTCGGACAGCTGGACGCCGCCATCGCGGTGAAGCCGGATATCTCGATCGTCTCGATCGGCGCCAACGACGCCATCCACTTCGTGCCGATCCGCCGTTTCGAGAGAGAGCTCGACCACGTCGTCGGCTCCCTGGGCGACAACGGTTCCACCGTCATCCTCAGCGGGGTCGGCGACCTGGGGACCATCCCCCGCCTCCATGAGCCGCTGCGCTCGCTGATGACGGCCCGCTCGGCCGCCTACCACCGGGTCCACCACAAGGTGGCTTCCCGACACGGTGCCTTGGTCGCCGATCAGCGAGACGACGACCGGAAACTCTGGCTCAGAGACCGGTCGCTGTGGTCCGAGGACCTGTTCCATGTCAGCCCTCTCGGCCACGCCCGGTGGGCCGAGACCGCCTGGCGCACACTGGAGACGGCTCTGGTCGATGGATGACCAACTGGCCCGGATTGCCGGACAGCGGGTCGGCGTGCTGGCCACTGTCAAACCGGGCGGCACCCCACATCTGGTCCCCGTGGTGTTCGCGGTTAGCGGTGACACGGTGGTCACCCCCATCGACTGGAAACCGAAGAGGCCGGGCCGGCTCCAGAGACTCCTCAACATCGAAGCCAACCCGTCGATCTCCATCCTGGTCCACGGCTACTCAGAGGACTGGACCGCGCTGTGGTGGGTGAGAATCGACGGGATCGCCACCATCCATGCCCAAGGGAGCGTCCGTGACCAGGCCATCGAGGCACTGACCGCCAAATACGCTCAATACCGGGATCGACCGCCCGGACCAGAGATCATCGTCGTCGAACCGACTGCCTTCAATTCCTGGCAGGGCAACTAGCGCCACGGCAGGTCAGCACTCCACCACGCCGTCCTCGGAGGCGAGAAGGTCGACGGCAACATCGTGGTCCTCCACGGGCACAGACTCGATGAGACGAGTGGCGACGGTGACGCCCACGGCGACACAGTCGGATCGCCGCTCGGCCAGGATCCTGTCGTAGTAGCCCTTGCCTCGGCCCAGCCTGCGGCCGTTCCGATCGAAGGCAAGGCCCGGTACCAGGACCAGGTCGAGCTGTTGCAGCGGGACCGGGTCGCCGGCATCCACCGGTTGGTCCATCCCCCATCGGTGTCGCTCCCGTGGCAGGTCGCGATCGCGGAAGGTCAGCGAGCCGTCTCCCTCGACCCGGGGAAGAACCCATCTCCAGCCGGGCAGCCGTTCGAAGAGGTCGACCACCGATACCTCGTCATCCAACGCCAGATAGGCGGCGGCGGTGCCGGGAAGACGGGCGGCAACCCATCCGAAGAGACGCTCGACCGTCTTGGCCTCGGCATCGGCCCCGACCGGCCCCAAGGCCCTCATCCTCTCCCTCAACAGTCCCTTGTCCATTGGGGTCAGGCTAAGTGCAGACGCACTACTAGGTCACGGCGCACGAAGGTGCACGAGTTTCGGCGAGTCAACGGCGTCGAACTTTCGGCGGAGGGCACTGGGCTCTCGCCGCTACCGTCGCCCCGATGAGCTGGCTGATAGTGGTCCCCAGAACCATCCTCACCTGGCTGGTCGGGGTCCTCGCCACCATCTGGGGAGCGGCTTCGGTGATCGTCATCGCCCTGGTCGACGACACCTCACCTTGGATAGACCGGGTGATCCGAGGTTGGAGCCGGGCGTGGCTGTTGGCCTCCGGGACCAGGACCGAGGTCAAGGGTTCCGAGCATGTCGATCCCGAGCGGTCATATATCGTGGTGGCCAACCACCTCTCCGCCCTGGACATCATGGTTTGTTTCCTCGCGGTGAGGCTCCCCATCCGCTACCTGGCCAAGAAGGAGCTGTTCAAGGTTCCGGTCCTCGCCCAGGGGATGAGGGCGGTGGGGATCATCGAGGTCGACCGGGCTGCCCGCGGAGCGATTCATGGTGACGTCAACCGCCAGGCCAAGGATCTCATCGAGAAAAGGCGGAGCCTGATCATCTTCGCCGAGGGGACCCGGCCCCGGAATGGGGTGATGAGACCCTTCAAGAAGGGGGCGTTCACCATGGCGATCGGCAGCGGGCTTCCCGTCCTCCCGGTCTCGATTCACGGCTCATATCAGGCGTTTCGTCCCGGCCGCCCCTGGGTCCGGGGGGGAGTGGTGGAGGTGGTGATCGACCCGGCGGTCGAGACCGGTGAACTCACCCCCGCTGACACCGGAGAGCTTCGGGACCGGGTCTACGAGATCATCTCGGGCCGGGTCCGCTCGATGGGCGGCCCGGTTGGCCAATGATCGTTCGGTGGAGGCCCCTGACCGTGGCAACCCGCAGAACGGAGATGGTCAGTCGTAGACCCCGGCGAGATGAGCCCCGCTCGCGGTCACCACACAGAGGAAGGCGCCCACCGAGGTGACGATCTGATAACGGTCGGCGTCCTCCTCCCCCGCCCACCATCGACCGGTTAGCCGCCACGGCCCGCTCCAGGTCAGGACCGGCTCCCATCGGGTGCCCAGCCGGACACGCGAGGGGATGCCCTCGTCCCACTCGACTTCGATGGTCTTGAGCCCAGATGGCACCAGGGCCGGGCTCGGCGACGGCGTGGATCCCGGCCACGGGGCAGTCGGGTCATGCTCGACCGGAGCGGATTCCTCACCCCAACGTGACCAGCTCACTCGCTCCCCCGGCATACGGCCACCCTGCGCCCTCCCCTGGAGCACCTGGTCCGGGCCGACCAGGGCCTGGGCCCTGGTAAGGGCGCGCTCGGTCTCCAGCATCGTCGACTCGTCGCTGAACAACCCGAGTTGACGTCCGGCCCCCGACAGGTCTGAGGGCTCGATGGAAAGGGCAGTGATCCCACCGGGGACACCACCCGAGCTTTCGACCCAAGCGCGCAGCTGCCACCACACCCGATCAGTGATCGCTTTCTCGGTGAAGGGCTCAGCCGACCGCCAGACCCGCTCGCGGGTCGGGCCAACGGCCGGTGTTGCGATGATGGTGATGGTGTGGGGGGCCACCCCGACGATGTGAAGTCCTCTGGTGAGTCTCTCCGCCAGGACTCGGGCGGCGAAAGCCACCGAATCGAGACGAGCCAGAGGGTCTTCAAACTCCATCTTCACAGTCAGGTCGGTGGGGATGGCACGGGGGTCTACGGGACGGTCCTCCCCGTTGGCAAGACGATGGGCCAGGGCACCGTGGTCGCCGAACCGGGTGGCAAGGGCGTCCCGGGGCAACCGGGCAAGGTCGCCGAGAGTGCCGATCCCCAACCAGCGGAAGGTGTCGATCATCTCGTCTCCCCCCATTTCCTCCCTAAGGGTGGACAGGTCGAGTCTGGAGAGGAACCCGATGGTGTCGGTGACCACCATGGGCTTCCCGACACCAGCGGAGGCGGCAGCCCATCTGGCGGCGAAGGGACCATCGGCCACCCCGACCAGGGCCTCACCACCACGAGTCCCGCCCGTCAACCGATCGAGCTCCTTGGAGATCCGGTCGGCCAACGCATTCTCGCCACCGTAGAAGCGGACCGCCCCGGCCACCGGCACGTAGAGCAGCCCCGGTGAGACCATCTCCACTCGAGGCACCAGGTCCTCGACCGTCTCCACCACTTTCTCGAAGCGCCGGGTCTCCTCCCCGGGGTCGCGGATCATGACCGTGGCGAAGGGAGCCAGGGCCTCGGCGGCCCGGCGGGGCATCCCCAGACCGACCCCGGCGGCCAGCACCTCCGGAGTGGCCCCGGTGACCCGGTCGTCGACGATCAGTATCGGATCATCCGACGGCGCGTCGGGTCTGGTCAATGACCACATCGGAAACCACACGCAGAGCGTCCGTGCCCTCATCCTCCACCTCGATCATCCGGGAAATCCCTGAGACCCCCTTGCCCGACGCCTCGAGGACGAGACGTCGTCGTTTCAACCTGCCATGCCCCCTGTCGGCTCCCTCCCAGGTGACACCGATCGCCCTGAGTCGGAGATAGGCCACACCGGAAGGCAGCCCGTTGCCCGTCGACCGCATCGCCACTGCCACCCGCCGCGCCCGGGCCAGGGAGGCGAGACGACGGATGTCCTGGTCCTTGACCCGGGTCGGGACCTCGGTGTACAAGGCGCGCACCCCATCGAGGAGGGCGGCAGTGACCTTGGGCCAAAGGGAAGGGTCGGGACAGCGGACTACCACCAACCGGTCGGGAATGACCCCGGTCTCCCATGCCGCCGCCGGTGATATCCACCCCCGGAGGTCGACAGCCACCACCGGGGCGACCCGGGAGTGCTCAGCGAGAAGACGGAGACCGAGCCGGGTCAGCCCGGTGCCAAGGTCACCGACCATCTCGACCACCCGACCGGGTTGGAGATGAAGCACCCCTTCCCGACGTTGCTCGAGGAGAGGTGCTGCGATCAGGTCATCGATGCCCAAGCTGACTCCACGGTCGGGCGATCCATCATATCGAACATGTGTTCGATGTGGCAAGAGGAAAAGGTGGGAGGCTCAGTCAGCCGAGGAAACCGATGCAGGTGGCTGCCTCTCCGCCGATCAGCCCGGAGGAAGACTGCTCTACCATTCGCCGCCGCTGGGGACCGTCGGAGGCGAAGTTAGGCGAAACGAGGAGACAGCCATCACCGCCAGGACTGCAGACCCGGTGCAAACCATCCGACGCCCACACCTCGAGCGCCGGCTCCGCACTGCCGCCACCCGCCGTCTCACCGCGTTGACCGCCGGCCCCGGTTTCGGCAAGACGACCTTGCTCAGCCAGACCTTCGACTCTGGGTCGGTGGTCTGGCATACCGTCACTCCGCTCGACGCCTCACTTCCGGTGTTTGCTCTCAACATTGTCGAACGGATCAGGCTGCGGGTTCCGGGGATGGCGGCTGATCTGCGGACGGTGATCGAAGGGCCCACCGGGCCCGACCTGGCAGATGAAGGGGGGCGTGTCGAGGCGCTGGCCGCCACCCTCGCCCACGAGCTGGACACGCAGTTGGTTCGTGACCTGATCCTCATCGTCGACGATGTCCACGAGCTCGAGCCCGACGGCGCCAGCGCCCGGTTCCTGGGGGCATTGTGTCGGAATGCCCCTCCCCGGCTCCATATAGTCACCGCCTCGCGGGCGACTCTGCCGTTCCCCACGGCGAGAATGAGACTGTCCCAGGACACCGACGAGCTCACCGCCACCGACCTGGCCTTCGCCCCTGAGGAGGTGAGCGAACTCATGTCGATTGTGGTGGGTCGCGCAGACGACAAACAAGTGGCCACCCTGGTGGAACGCACCGAGGGCTGGCCGGTGGCGATCATGATGATGTTGCGGACGCCAAGCCAGGGCGGTGGCGACGGCAACGACGACTTCATGGGGGCCGACGCCCTCTTCGACTATCTGGCTGAGGAACTGTTCGCCAACGAACAACCGGAAACCATCGAGGTCCTCACCGCGGCGGCGGAGATCCCCTGGGTGAGCGGCGAGCTCCTCAAACGTCTCGGCGTCTATACCAAGGAGCTCGACCTGTTCGACTTCGATCGGGCGCATCCTTATCTGACCCGTCAACCCGACGCTCCACACGCCGCGGTCATCTCTCCTTTGATCGGCGAGTTTCTTCTCCGTCGACGACCACTCGCAGACGACAGGAGGCGCCAGATCCTGATCGAAGGAGCCCGGTGGTACTTGGAGAACGGCCACCTCGCCGAGGCCCTGATCTGTCATCACCGATTGGGGCCGTCCGAAGAGTCGATTCGGCTACTCGGTGAGCGAGGCGAGTCCTTGTTGTCGAGTGGCCTGGCCCGTCATGTCCTCCCACTCATCGAGGACCTCGGTGATCACCCAGAACGGGGCCACGTCCTGCTTCTCGAGGCTGAGGCCCGCCAGATCCTCGGAGACTGGGAAGGCGCCATGAGGGTCTACCGGAAGCTGGAGCCGACCACACATTCGATTCCCCCGCGGCTGGCATGGCGACTGGGGTTCCTCCAACACATGCGAGGGGACGTAATCGGAGCCCTGGAGACCTACCAGCGTGGTGAGCTGGGGACCGGCGACATCACCAACGAGTCTGCTCTTCTCGGATGGATGGCCAGCGCTCATTGGCTCCGCGGTGAGCGCGACCAGGCGAAGCTCCTCGCCGATCAGGCTCTGGGACTGGCGTTGAAGGCCGACGCCTCGCAGGCGCTGGCGACCGCCCATACCGTGTTGGCCATGGTCGCCGCTCTCGACGGTGATCGAGCCACCAACGACATCCACTATCTCCGGGCCTTGGAGCACGCCGAAAAGGCCCGGGATGTTCTCCAGACCATCCGCATCCGGTCCAATCGGGGTTCGCGATTCCTCGAGGAGGGAGATTTCGAGCCGGCATTGGAGGAATTGGAGATCGCCTTGCGCCTCGCCGACATGACAGGCTTCGAGCTTTGGAGAGGGATGGCATTGTCCAACCGGGCACAGATCGCCGCCTACCAGGGCCGACTCGAAGAAGCGATCAACGACCTGAGGCAGGCCCGGTCCATCTTCCGTTCCATCGGCTCCTCGCTGGAGACCTATCCCCTCACCCATCTCGGTGCCGTGTACGCGGTTCGCGGAGACACCGCCATGGCGATCGCCTCCTTCGAAGAGGTGATCAGAGTCGCCGATGCGCAGTCCGATCTCCAGGCCCTGGTACCGGCGCTCACCGGACTGGCCCGCCTCATCGCCAAAGAGGACTCCGACCGTGCCGAGACACTGGCTCGGCGTGCCGGGGCGGTACACTCGGTGATCGGGCGGGTCACCGCTCTGGTCGCTCTGGGTGAGGTGGCACTGGCCAGAGGCGAGCACGCCACCGCCGCACGACACGCAGAAGAGGCCGGTGATCTCGCCAGGTCACGGAACGATCTACCCGGGCTCGCCGAGGCCCTGGAGCTGGCAGCCGGCACCACCACGGACTCCGCCGAGGCCCTCGGGCTGCTCGAGCAGGCCCGGCAGGTGTGGTCCAACGTAGGAGCCCCGATCGGGGTCTCCAGGGTTGATGTGCGGATAGCAGATCACACCGGCGGAGCCACAGGGATTGCCCTGGCCACCCGCACCGCAGAGTCATTGGAGAGCCTCGGTGCCAAAGGGTTGGCCCTGGAGGCGAGGCGGGTTGTCGAGTACCTTTCCAGCGCCGAGATCGACACCGTCTCGATCAGGACCCTCGGGGGATTCGAGGTCATGGTCGGAGGTGAGCGGGTGCCCGGCTCGGCCTGGCAGTCTCGGGTTGCCCGGGAGGTCCTTTGCATGCTCGTGGCCAACAGATGGAGGCCAATCCACCGCGAGATGCTCATGGAACGTCTCTGGCCCGATCAGGATCCGGTGAAGTCGGCGAACCGCCTCTCGGTGGCATTGGCCACCGTCCGCCGGGTGTTGGATCCGGACAAAGAGGGCGAGACCAGCCATCTGAGGTCGGACCGGGAGGTGGTCGCCCTATCGCCCGACGACCTCGATGTCGATGTGGAGAGGTTCTTCGAAGACGCCAACCAGGGCCGGTCGATGATCCGCGCCGGCAAGAAAGAGCAGGGGCTTGCTTTGCTCGCATCAGCCGAATCCCGCTATGTCGGTGACTTCTTGGAAGACCAGCCATTCGCCGAGTGGGCGATCGGGCTTCGCGAGGAGGCACGATCGATGTATGTAGCCATCGCCTCCACCCTCGCCGAGGCCGACCTCGAGTCAGGGGACTTCGACTCTGCGGCACGCCGCTACCTGCGGATATTGGAGCGAGACCCGTACAACGAGACCACTCATCTCAGTCTGATCACCGTCATGGCGCGCTCGGGGAGGCATGGAACCGCTCGAAGGTTGTATTCGGTCTATGTGTCCCGGATGACCGAGCTCGACGTCGAGCCCCAGGCCTTCCCCTTCTGAGTCTTCTCGGTCTTCTCGCCCTCGACCCAGGTTGAAAGTACCGCGATCAACTCCTCGACGTCGCGGAACACCTGGGACTGGCCCCCCGGCCGCTCCATCGTCCCTTTCAATTCCCCCTTGGTGTCCTGATGGACCCTGAGGATCACTGTTGTCATCGAGCAGCCATTCCGAGATCAGGATACGACTGGCGTTTAAGGCAGCCTGAGCCTCCTCACCACCGGACCAACCCTTAAGCGGCCGCTAAGACGACTGGGTGTAATGACCTGGTGACGAAACGGGAGGCTGTTCGGACCGGCGACTATCGGCCTGGAGGTTGACTTGAACAAGCGGCTGGCGATCCTGCTCCAGGGGACCGCCCTTGCCCTGGTGGCTGCCATGGCTGCCATCGCCGTGGTGGCGACCCGGGGACCGGGCACTCCGCCCCAGGCGAGCGCCCAGCCGATCCAGGTTGGCATCGACGCGCCATCGGCGGCCCCTCTCCAAGAGCTGGTACCGATCTCGGTCGATGCGGTCGGGCCGGTCACACTGCAGCGAGCCGAGCTCTGGGTGGGCCCGGAGATGGTCGAGTCCCTCGAAGTCTCGGCCGGACCGTCGATCTCGTTGACCATGCACTGGCCGGCCTCTCCGCCCGGATCCTCCCACGTTCGGGTCCGGGTCTTCGACACCGAGGGGAATGTCGGAACCTCCAACACCAAGGAGATCCTGGTCACATCGGGTGGGTCGGAGTTCCACTCCGTCGAAGAGTCGGGTCCTGACACTCTGGCCGGTATAGCTGCCGAGGCCGGTGTCGCGCACGGTCTCCTCACCGAGCTCAACCCCGGGATCGGGCTCGACGACATCCTCGTCCCCGGTTCGTTGGTCCGGACTTCGTCAACCGCCGTTCCGAACGAAGGTGCTCCGAGTGCCACATCCGGTGACAATCCGCCTTCTTCGCTCGAGGACGGGGTGGTCGAAGTCGACCAGCCTCTCGACGGGATCTTCCTCTACCTGACGTTCGGTGGCAAGGTGCTGAGGGTCCCGGGCGACCCCGCCGAGACGATCCCGGTCGGTGACGACCCCGTCGACGTCAAGCCCCACCTGCCGCCACTCCCATCGGGTGAGGTGGCCGTCGAGGTCTGGGGCCGCTCGGGCGGAGGCGTCACTCTCCTCGACAACCTCGTCGTCCCCACCCTGTCCTTGTTGACCCCGGCGACTGACCTCAACGCATTGTTCCAGGTGATCTTCTCCAACCTCGAGGTCCCGGTGAAGTCGATAACCGCCACCAACAAGACCACCGTCGAGATGGAATGGTCGTCGAACGTGCCTCACACCGGGGTCAAGTGGTTCCTGTCGACCAACAAGCCAGGTCCGGGAACCGGGCTGACACCTTCGGGGGTGCTCCAGAGTGGCTCTGCCGTTCCTCAGGGCGGTTCTCACCGCTTCCCCATCGATCTGTCGAAGAACACCACCCCGACGCTCCTGCCACTCCCGTTGCTCTCCTTCCCCCTCCCGGAGCAGGGTCTGGATCAACCTCAGCCGGGTCTGTCGACACGGGTCGGCCTCCCCGAACGCAGCCCGGCCGGGAGCGCCTGGGCGTGGGTGGTGCCGGTCAACACCGACGGCCTCCCGGTTGGCCCGGCCTCGGCACCGGTGCGGATTGTCATCACCGAAGCCCCCTTCGACCCGTCGGATGCCCCGCCGTTCGACGTCCTCTCCATCGAGCTGGAAGTCCCCCCATCGCCGAACTTGAGCTTGGCCAGTTGTATCCGGGTGATCTCCCAAACCCCTCCTTTCCCCCGGGGCATCGGGATCGGCTTCTACCTCAACCCTGACGGCAGCATCAATCCCATCGGCCACGGAGGCACCAAGATCACCGGGACCCTCCCCTACACCCTCGATGCCCAGGGAAACGCCCTCTACCCGTTCACGGCATGCCCCGGGGAGACCGGCAACTTCCAGTGGGGCAGTGTCGGTTGTGGTGCCGACCCGTTCTGCCACGTCTCCAAGGGACTCACCGCCTTGGGGAATGCAGCAGTGGCGTTGGGAGAGTTCCTGATTGATCTGGCCAACGGCCTCGCCGAGGCCTACAACCAACTGAAGATGTGGGTGATCGACCAGGTGGCGTCGACCCTCTGTCCCGGAGCGGTGGCGGGACCGTGCAAAGTGCTGATCCAGGTGGCAGTCGACGTCCTCCTGGCCGCGGTCGGTGTCCCCCCGACCATGCCCGAATTCGACGACCTGGCCAATCTGGCCAAGGGAGAACTGGTCGATCTGGCCCTCGATCAGATGGGAGTCGGGGCGGTCTGCGACGCGGTGGCCACTGCCGGAACCGGCAAGACCTGCGGCGAGCTCGCCACCGAGCTGCAGAAACTCGACGCCTGCTCCCTCGCCCCCAAAGGTCAAGAGGACAATTGTCGAAATCTGGTCGAACAGGCCGCCGCGGTATGTCAGGAGGTCACCAAGGCCCCCGAATGCGAATTGGCCACCGCCAACGCCCAGAGCCTGATCAAAGACGGATTCGAGAGTGTGATCGACCAGTCACTCGAGGCGATAGACAAACAGGTCACCAACGCCGCCCTGGAGTCCCTGGGATTCTCCACCCTCTGGTTCAACCCGTCCTCTGAGCACCACTGTCATTGGGGAGGGCCCAACAACGATGAGGTGATATGCCCCCCCTGGTTCTTCCAGACAGATCCGCCTCCGGGATGCCACCTGGAAACAGAATTCTTCGGCGAGCCGACCGGAAAGGTGAAGTGTTGGATGCCTCCCGGTGGGACGGTGGCCGTCCCCGAGCCCCTGGGTCAGTACCAGCCGATCAAGATCCGGGTCTCCCTGGCTCGGAACGACAACCCGCTGCCCGAAGGTTTCGAGTGCGGTCCGATCAGCGCGGTCATAACCACCCTGACACCATGGGGGGCGAGCGGCCATCCTTATCTTCCGGCGACGGCGCCAACCCCCACGGGAAGCGGCTTCCTCGGATTGGGGATCCACAATCTGACCATGTGGGCCGGTGAGCCCAACCCCCACGTTCTAATCCCCGCCGAGAAGAAGCCTCCCCTTCCCGATTCCGGCCCGATCGCCGCGGCACTCGACGCCGTCGGCGAAATAGGAGAACTAGCCGGATTCACCGCCGGAAGCGATTGGAAGCTCCTGCTCGCCGGGGGATCGGCGGTCGGGGTCAAGGTATCCGGCGAGTGCATACCGGAGACCTCCGGCGGCGGCGAGTTGGGGATAGCCGGGCTGATCCCCCTCCCGCAGCCACGTCTCACGCCTGGCGCACCATGCCCAAGGCTCTCCTCCTCATCGGCGCGGCGGTCGTGATGACCGCAGCCGTCGCCGCCGGAGTGGCGCTGGTCCTCACCGACGGCACCGGGGCTGCTGTCCCCGGCCCACCGCAGGCCTGGGTCGATGACCCCATCGACGGAGCGGTGGTGCCTCCCGGACCGATCTCGATAGTGGCACACGCCTACGACCCCGACGGCGTGGCCGAGATGGCCCTGTGGGTCGACGGAGTGGAGACGGCAACCGCGACACCGGTGGCGGCCGGACAGGCCCTGGTCTTCACCGAGTGGTCCTGGGTCGCGGTCGATGACGGGGTCTATGTGCTCGAAGTGTTCGGACGAGACGCCAACGGGAATCAGGGGCTCCCGGGCCGGGCGATCATCACCGTCGGCCTGGTTGGGGTGCCCTCAGAGCACTTGCCGTCGACCACATCGACCACACTTCTCGCCAGCACCACCACCAGCACACTGCCGCCGGTGACCACCACGACCACCCCGGTCACCACCACCCGCCCTCCCACCACGACCTCGCCACCGACGACAACCACTCCTCCGACGACCACCACCGCTCCAACAACAACCACCGCCCCGACGACCACCACGACAACATGCCCACCAGGGGCACCGGTGTTGGTCAAGCCTGACGACGGCTCTTCGCACTCGCCGTTCTTACCCGCCCCGCCCCTCGAATGGAGCTACAACGGATGCCCGATAACCGGCTTCACCGTCGAGCTGGCCCGCAACACCGGCTTCTCGAGGGGCCTGGTCAGCCAGGACTTCCCGTCGACGACCACACAGTGGAATGTGATCAACACTCTCGAATCGGGACAGTGGTATTGGAGAGTCAGGGCGGCGAATGGCCCCCAGGTCGGTCCATGGTCTCCCACCCGGGGTTTCATGAAGGAGTGATCCCGGATCATGACGAAGACGGCGGCGAGAGTCACCATGACAAGTGCCACCAACCCTCACCCCTGCGGTGGCCTCGCCCCCATGGATCCTGGTGTGTGACCAGGCCAATCGCCGACCTTCATCGAACCTTAGGACCTGGCGATAGGTTGACCATTGTGAGCGTCCTGACACGCTTGGGGGGGATCACTCTCGTGTTGCTCTTGGGGGCGGCATGTGGGGGCGAGGCTGGCAACACGACGCCAACGACCGCCGGTGGTGGTGACAATCGGGCCGTCACCACCACCTCGGTCGCCGTAGGCAACACCTCGACCACGGAGAGCGAAGGAGAAGTCGGAGAGTGCACCATCACTCTGACCGGTGACCGCACCGACACTCTGACCTTTCCCCAGTCGCAGTTCTCGTTGAGCACCGACTACTGGTTGACCGACGACGAGCTCCAGGGGGTTCTCGACTTCCTCGACGACGAGTCGGGTGACACCCTGGAGGATTACGTGGCACGGGGTGAGCCGGTGCTCGCCTGGCTCCTCCTCAACTGTGTCGACCCCGACGATCTCGAGTCTGGAGTGCTGGTGGCCAACACCAACGACAACACAGGCGACGACTTCCCGATGGGCCCGGGCACCTACCCGGTGTCCGGGGGCCTGTTCTCCGCCGATGGCCCCACCGGAACCGTGATCGCCAACCTCGGGCTGGGAGATGAGATCTACGGGACCGTGGAGGGCTCCGGCCAGTTGGTCATCTCCAGGTGGGACCGCGATCGGCTCCAGGGCACGGTCACCTTTCACGCCACCGAGGCCTTCGCCGAGGGCGATCCCCTGGAGGTCGATGTCCGGATGGCCTTCGACTACAGCTGCGCCGTGTGGTACAGCGCCTGTCGCTGAGCGGCTGTCCGCACCCAGATCCCCCGCCGACCGGTACCGTCACGGGTGATGACCGACCTCTTCTCGGCCCGGGCCGAGGACACCGCCCTGCGCACCGCTCCCCTGGCCACCCGGATGCGCCCCCGCACCCTGGACGAGGTGGTCGGCCAACCCGGGCTGCTCTCACCCGGAGCGGCCTTTCGCCATATCGTCGAGTCGGGGCGGCCGGTCTCCATTCTCCTCTGGGGGCCTCCCGGGACCGGCAAGACCACCCTGGCCCGTCTCGTCGCCAACCATGCCGATGCGGTGTTCGAAACCCTCTCCGCCACCTCGGCAGGTGTCAAGGAGGTACGCCAGATCCTCGCCGACGCCCGAAACCGACTGGCCACTGAAGAACGCCGCACCGTCCTCTTCCTCGACGAGATCCACCGCTTCGCCAAGAACCAACAGGACGCCCTCCTCCCCGGTGTCGAGGAGGGGACGGTGACCTTGATCGGGGCGACCACCGAGAACCCCTTCTTCGAGGTCAACACCCCGTTGATGAGCCGGATGACTCTGTTCCGTCTCGAGCCATTGGAGCCGGCCGATCTCCACCGGTTGATCGATTCCGCCCTCGCCGACGGCGAGCGCGGTCTGGGCGCTTCCGGACTCGCCATCGGGAGCGAGACCGCCTCCGAGTTGGCCACCCGGACCGGTGGGGACGCCCGCCAGACCCTCAACTCCCTCGAGGTGGCGGCCCGCCTCGCCGAGGCGGCTGGTCGGTCGACCATCACCGACGACGACGTCTCCGAGGCCCTGCAACGCCGTCTGGTTCGCTACGACAAGACCGGCGACAACCACTACGACGTGATCTCGGCCTTCATCAAGTCGGTCCGGGGCTCCGACCCCGACGCCGCCCTCTACTGGCTGTTTCTCATGCTCGAGGGGGGCGAAGACCCGGAATTCATCGCTCGTCGCCTCATCATCCTCGCCTCTGAGGACATCGGGCTCGCCGACTCCAACGCCCTGCCGTTGGCGGTGGCCGCCTCCCAGGCTCTGGCCTATGTCGGTCTCCCCGAAGCCACCTATCACCTGACCCATGCCACCCTCTACCTGGCGTCGGCCCCGAAGTCGAACTCGGTGGGCCGGGCGATCAGCGCGGGCAAGGCGCTGGTCAACGAGGGTGCCACACCGTCGGTGCCTCCACATCTACGCTCCACCGGCTATTCGGGGGCCGCCCAACTGGGACATGGAGAAGGTTATGTCTACCCCCACGACCACCCCGGCAGTGTCGTCCCCCAGCAATATTTCCCCGACGGAGTCGAGCCCACTGTTCTGTTCCGGCCCTCGGAGCACGGGGATGAAGCGGCCATCGGCGATCGTCTGGGCGACAGCGACGAGTTGTTGGGCCGGAAGGGGCGCCGCCGATGATCGAGGGACCGATAGGTCCTCGACCCCGATGGTTCGGATCACCAGCGGCGCCTTGACCAGACCCGTCGTGTGAGGAAGCTACCCTGACCCTCCGCCAAGCTAACCCCGATCCGGGGAAACGGACCTCGACGCGATGAAGAACATCCTGGTTGCCGATGACTCGGAGACCATCACCACACTGCTCACCACGGCCCTACGGTCGGGGGGATACCAGGTGACCGCGGCCACCGACGGATCGGAGGCTTACCAACTCGGAGTCTCCGGAGAATACGATCTGGCCATTCTCGACCAGCTCATGCCGGGCCTCTTGGGGCTGGAAGTCATCGACCGGTGGAGAGCGGAGGGAGTCGACACACCAGTAATCGTGCTCACCGGGGTTGACGACGACCGGACCGCAGTCGACAGTCTCGACAAGGCGGGTGTGGACTTCATGCGCAAGCCTTTCCGGATCAACGAGTTGCTCGCCCGAGTCCGCCAACGGCTCTGACCGTCACCCCGGTATACCTCAACAACGGCACCTCACATACCGATTCATTCGGTAGCCGATGACAGCCATCGAGGTCACCCAACTGGCCGCCCTGATCATCTTCGCCACCAATGCACTTCTGGTGGCCGGCTTGATCGCGCTCAAATCGGTGAATCGCACCCGTCTGACCAAAGGCAGACAACGCAAGAGTCTCTATATGGAGTTGGTCAGCCGCCACATTGCCTACGAGAACTGCACCGACCCGATCACCCCTCAGATGGCGGCCGATCCAATGTTCGTCGATGCCCTCATCGATGTGCGAAACGCTCTCGCCGGGCCTGAGTCGGAGACATTGCGGGGCATCGTCGACCGTCATGGCGTCACCGAGCGCCAGGTTGCCCGCCTGCGCTCTTCTTTTCCTCTGGGGAGGAGGCTGAGAGCCGCCGTCGTGCTCGCCGAGTTGGGAGACGAATCGGCGGTCGACACCCTCATGGAGCATCTCGGTGACCGTGAGCCCGAGATCCGCATCCAGGCCGCCCGCGGTCTCGGTCGGATGCGATGGACACCGGCCATCGACGCGGTCGTGGCCCGGTTTAACATCGAAACACCGTGGGTTCGCTCCCGGTTCGCCGACACGCTGATCAACTTTGGTGCTGCCGCCACCTGGCCACTCCTCGCTTACATAAGGGTCAACCAGCCTTTCGAGAGCGTCGGGCCGGTGGCCGCCATCCGCACGCTCGGCTCGATCGGCGACGACCAGGTGGTGCAACCCCTCATCGAGGTGCTCCACAACCCCGGCGACGCCGAGATCGAGCTGGCGGTCATCGAAACTCTGGGGACCTTGGCGAACCCGAGCGCGGTGCCGGTCCTCCGGACGTCGGCGCGCTCCTCCGACTGGCGGGTCCGGGCGAAGACGATGACCTCTCTCGGTGAGATCGGCGACCCCGCTTCACTCGACGTCATTGCCGGTGGTCTCACCGACCCCGAGTGGTGGGTCCGCCGCAACTCGGCGGCGGCTCTCGCCCGGGTCGACGGCGGGATCGACCGTCTCTACGACGCCGTCGGCGGAACAGACCAATATGCCGCCGACGCCGCGGCAGAGGCGCTAGCCGACGTCGGCGAACTGGCCGCGGCTCGCCGACGTCTGGACGATGGTCAGGCAGGAGAGCAGGACAGAGTGCTCATCGGGCACATGGCGGGTGAGTCGTGATGCTCGACATCCTCCGCTGGACCGGGTACGGGATCCTCGGGTATTTCATCCTGATGCAGTGTTACATCCTCTATCTGACGATCCGGTCGGCGACCGTCCTCCGACGCACCCATCATCTCGCCCGGTTCGGCCGGATCACCGAAATGCTCTCCTCACGGACCACGCCGCCGGTCTCCATCGTCATCCCCGCCTACAACGAGGTCGCCGGGATCGTCGACTCGGTCAGGTCGATGTCACTGGTCAAGTATCCGCGATTTGAGATCGTGGTGGTCAACGATGGGTCGAGCGACGGAACCCTGGAGGCTCTGATCAAAGCCTTTGCCCTGGAGAAGGTGACCATCCCCTACCGAGCCGATGTCCCCACCGCCACCATCCGGGGCATCTACCGGGGCCGGGGGGCCGTGGACATCACCGTGATCGACAAGGCGAATGGCGGCCGTGCCGACGCCCTCAACGCCGGGCTCAATGCCGGTCGCTTCCCCTACGTGTTGTGTACCGACGCCGACGTCATCCTCGACGCCGACTGTCTGATGCGGGCCATGCTCCGGGTGGTCGAGGACCGAGAGCGCACGGTGGCCGTGGGCGGCAACATCCGTCCCATCAACGGGAGCCGGGTCGAGCTGGGCCATCTGATCGCCGCTCATGTCCCCCGCGGGCTGGTCCCCCGGATGCAGGTCCTCGAGTACGTGCGAACCTTCCTCGCCACCCGCCCGGCTTGGTCGGCGATGAACGCCCTTCCCTTGATCTCAGGTGCGTTCGGGATCTGGAAACGAACCGCGGCGCTCGAGGTGGGCGGGTTCACCAGAGGTCACATGGGTGAGGACATGGATCTCACCATGCGTCTCCACCGTCACTTCCTCGACAAGCGGGTCCCCTACCGCATCGTCTACGAACCGTCGGCGGTGATCTGGACCGAGGTTCCCGAAACCCTCCGGGTTCTCCGCCGACAACGCATCCGTTGGCATCGGGGCCTGATGACCGCGGTCAAGGACTTCGCCCCGATGACTTTCAACCCACGGTATCGGAAGGTGGGGATGGTGACCTGGGCAGCAATGTTCCTCTTCGAATACCTGGCACCCATTGTCGAGTTCATCGGTTGGGTGATCATCCCCCTGGCCTGGTGGCTGGGCGCCCTCGATCTCGGCTCCCTCGGCTGGCTGGTGATCATCGCCTTGGGGATAGGTCTGATGAATTCTCTGATCGCTCTGCTCCTCGACGAGTCGTACGGCTACTTCAACAGCCCCTCAGACACCTCCCGGCTTCTGGTGATGGCACTCATCGAGAACTTCGGCTTCAGGCAGGTGACGGTGGCCTGGAGGATCCGAGCTCTCCTCGGCGGCAAGTCGGTCCGGGCTTGGGGAAACATGGAACGGCGTGGCGTAGCCTCCCTCGGCGGGCCGTCCTCTACCCCTCCTCCAACTCATCGAGAGTCGACGGCCAGTCGTCTTTGAGAAGACGGGACAAGGAGCGGTCGGCAAGCAACTTTCCCCCGGTCTGACAGGTGGCGCAATAGTTGGTCTCGTTGGAGGCATAAACGATCCTCTGCACCGGAGAGCCGCACCTCGGGCAGGGCTGACCGTGTTTGCCGTGGACCGCCATGTCGTCACGAAACGCGGTCACCTTGGTCGGCCATCCCTCCCCTACCTCGGCCCGGATCTCCTCCACCCACCGGGTCAACGACCCGACCACAGCGTCGTACAGCCTCCCTGCCTCGTCGGAGCTGACCTGGGCGGTCCGCTTCACCGGCGAGAGACCCGCCTCCCAGAGAATCTCGTCGGAGTAGGCGTTTCCGATCCCGGCGAAGATTCGGGGGTCGGTGAGCACCCGCTTGAGGGTGCGGTTCTCGGACCTGAGGGCGGTCTCGAAGTCGTCCCGGCTGACCTCCAGGGGCTCGATGCCGCCTCGATCGAGGGCGGCCACCCCATCCCACCCCCGGATGATCCAGATGCCCGCCCTCCGGTGGGTCCCCTGCTCGGTGAGGATCAGGCTCCCATGGTCGAAGTCGATCGACGCCAAGCCCACCTTCCGAGGGATCGCCTTACCTGGGTCCTCCCATCGCAGCCGACCGGCGATCATCAGATGGATCACCAGGTGGAGCTCGTCGGGGAAGGAGAAGGCGATCCTCTTGCCCACCCGGCGGATGGCGAGCACGGGATGTCCCACCGGAGCGTCAAACGGCGGATCGTAGGTGCGTAGCACCGAAGGCGAGGCGATCCGGACTCCGGCGACCTCCTCGCCGATCACGCGACGCTCCAGAGCCTCGATGTAAACCACGATATCGGGCAACTCGGGCAACTCGGGTCAGTCGGTGAACCCGGCCTGGCCCGAGAAGAGCACGGCCACTCCGATCACCATGCCCCCCGCAATCAACCCGTACGAGATCAGGGCGGAAGTCTCGGGGACGCCGCGATTCACCAGCAGCCCGAAAAGGACCACCTCGGCGGCGATGACCAGCATCGCTGGGATCCTGGCCCAATCGGCGCCGATCGACATCAAGAAGGCGAACAAGGTGAGAAGCACCCCACATCCGGCGAACGCCGCCCAGAACCGCATGCCTCCGACCGCGGCGGCGCCTGGGTCGAAACCGCCGGGAGCCACGGAGATCGCAGAGAGGAGAACGGCGCCGGCAATCACCAGAGCGCCGGCCAGGGCGAGTCCGATCGGAGCCAGTTTGGACTCTGGAGGCGCGTCGGCCTCCACCTCGTGGGGCAAGGGACGATCCGGATTGTGTCGTGCCGCCACCCTGCGGGCCATACGCGGTGCCGCCGCAGCTACACCAAGCTCCTCGGCGATGCCGGCGTCGTCTTCGGCGAGGAGTAGAAACTCCTCCCCCTCAGCCCTTATCGAGAACCCGTTGTCGAGGACCACCACGCCGACATCGTGGATCGACCAGTCACCGACGACTTCCGAGCCCGCCTCGATGCGAAAACGGCCCGACTCGGCCCAGACCCGGACCGGAATTCCCGGTCCGGGCTCGCCTTTGAACACGATGGTCCCGCTGGTCTCGACGGCCACGCCCTGATTGTATGGCCTGGAGCCGCCGGGCCCGGCTCAGCCAGGCTTCAGCCCTGTCTCGTATCTGGTGCTCTCACCGTCGGCGCAACGGCTCAACCCATTTCTCATCGCTGCGAGCCGGGCCTGGAACGGGGATCGTCTCACGTCCTACTCAGTCGTTCAACTGTTCGAAGACCTCGTCGAAGCTCTGGGCGGCACGGCGACGACTCCCGGCACTTGCCCGGTCCCCACTCGGCTGACTGGGGGTGTCACTGCTGCCCTGACGCCTTTCGCCTTCCTGGTGGCTCCTACTGCCGCGGTCACTGCCACGGCCGCCACGGTCGCCACCACGGCCGCCACGGTCGCCACCACGGCCGCCACGGTCGCGGTCTCCGCCGCCCCGAGGGGGCGCCGACTCAGGATCGGGGAGGGTGGCACCCTCGAGTGCTTCGACCAGCTCGAGGCTGACCTTGCCTCGGTCGATCTCACGAACCCTGACGTTGAGGACGTCTCCATCGGAGAGGTAATCCTCCACCCGCTCGACCCGCTTGGAGCCGTCGAGCCGCGAGATGTGGAGCAGCCCGTCCCGTCCGGGAAGGATGTTGACGAAGGCGCCGAACTTGGTGATGCTCACCACCTTGCCCTCGTACTCCTCGCCGACGTTGGCCTCGGGTGGGAAGGCGATCTGTCTCACCCGCTCCATGGCTGCAGCCAGAGCCGAGCTGTCGTTGGAAGCGATCCGGACGATGCCTTTGCCATCGGCCTCCTCGATCTCGATCTTGGCGCCGGTGACCTCTTCC
>CAYZKF010000004.1:0-23213 GCA_964479135.1 uncultured Acidimicrobiaceae bacterium | reverse complement strand
GGGATAGGACGTCGGCGGGCGTCTTGGTCACTTCTCAGGCTCCCTCCCCGTAGATCTCGCGGACATACCCGGCGAGCTCCTCCAGGCTGTAGATCACCCTCATTCTCCGGCCCCCGAGGACGAAGGAAGGTCGGACCACGACGGGGAGGCCGATCTGGTCGACCACCTGCTCGGCTTCGGCGGCGGAGTGGGCCGCACCGGCCGGTGGTTGCTTGACACCGAGATTCCGACAGATCTCGGCGAACTGCTCACGGTCCTCGGCGAGGGCGATCGACGCAGGTGTGGTCCCGGCTATCCGGACCCCTTCGCTCTCCAAGGCCTCGGCGAGGTTGAGTGGTGTCTGGCCACCGAGCTGGACGACGACCGCCTCCGGTTGCTCGGCGTCGATCACGGCGAGCACGTCTTCGATGGTGAGCGGCTCGAAGTAGAGACGATCCGAGGTGTCGTAGTCGGTGGACACCGTCTCCGGGTTGCAGTTGACCATCACCGTCTCGTATCCGGCTTCCCTGAGGGCGTAGCTGGCGTGGACGCAGCAATAGTCGAACTCGATCCCCTGACCGATCCGGTTGGGACCGGAGCCGAGAACGATCACCCGCGGCTTGTCGGCGGGCCTGACCTCGCTCTCGTCCTCAAACGTCCCGTACATGTAGGGGGTCGAAGCCTCGAACTCGGCGGCGCAGGTGTCGACCGTCTTGAAGGTGGTCTTGATCCCTGCGGCGAGTCGCCGTTTGCGGACCTCGCCGGCGTCGATCCCCCACAAGTAGGCGATCTGACTGTCGGAGAAGCCGGTTCGTTTGGCTTCGGCTAGGGCTGCGGTGCTCCGGTCGCGCTCCAACAACTCGCGGACCTCGATGATCGCCGCCATCTGGTCGACGAACCATGGGTCGACCATGCTCAGCCGGGCGACTTCCTCAACAGTCCAGCCCCGGCGCAGCCCTTCGGCCATGGCCATGACACGTTCCGGTCTCGGCACCGAGACCAGCTCGACGAGCTCGGGTTCCGTGGCATTGATCAGGTTTGCCTCCCCGGGGTCGGCGTTGAGCCCCGACCGGCCGTTCTCCAGGCTGCGCAAGGCCTTCTGCAGAGCCTCGGGGAAGGTTCGGCCAATTGCCATGGCCTCTCCGACACTCCGCATCGAGGTGCCCAGGGTGGTCGGTGCGGAAGGGAACTTGGCGAAGTCGAATCTGGGAGCCTTGACCACCACGTAGTCGAGCGCCGGTTCGAAGGAAGCCGGTGTGGCCCCCGTGATGTCGTTGGCGATCTCGTCGAGGGTGTACCCCACGGCGAGAAGGGCGGCGATCTTGGCGATGGGGAACCCGGTGGCCTTCGACGCCAGGGCCGACGAGCGGGACACCCTCGGGTTCATCTCGATGACCAGACGACGTCCGGTGGCCGGGTCGACGGCGAACTGGACGTTGGAACCCCCGGTGGCCACCCCGATCGCCTCGAGCACCCGGATCCCGTCGTCACGCATCTCCTGGTACTCGCGATCGGAGAGAGTCTGGATCGGAGCCACCGTTATCGAGTCGCCGGTGTGCACCCCCATCGGGTCGAAGTTCTCGATGGAGCAGACGATGACTGCATTCCCCGCCCGGTCCCGCATCACCTCGAGCTCGAACTCCTTCCATCCGAGAACCGACTCCTCGACCAGGATCTCGCCGACCGGGGAAGTGGCCAGACCGTTCCGTGCCACCTCGAGGAAGGCATCCTCGTTGTCGGCGATCCCGGTACCACCCCCGCCGAGGATGAACGATGGTCTCACCATCACGGGGAAGCCGACCTCATGGGCGATCCGCACCGCCTCGGCCATCGATCGGGCATAACCGGCTCTGGGCACCTCGAGACCGATCGCCTCCATGGTCTCCTTGAAACGGCCTCTGTCTTCGGCCCGGTCGATGGCCTCAAGACCGGCACCGATCATCTCCACGCCGTGACGGTCGAGAACCCCTTTCCTCGCCAGATCGGTGGCTATGTTGAGCGCGGTCTGCCCACCCAGGGTGGGAAGCAGGGCATCCGGTCGCTCACGAGCGATGATCTCGGTGACCACCTCGGTGGTGATCGGCTCGATATAGGTGGCGTCGGCGAATTCAGGGTCGGTCATGATCGTCGCCGGGTTGGAATTGACCAGGATCACCCGATAACCCTTGCTTCGCAGCACCTTGGCCGCCTGAGTGCCGGAATAGTCGAACTCACAGGCTTGACCGATGACGATCGGGCCCGACCCGATGAGGAGGATCGAGTGGATGTCGGTCCTCCCCGGCATCAGCCGGTCTCCTCGATCAGTCGGGTGAATCGGTCGAACAGGCCCCGGGCGTCGCTGGGGCCGGGAGCCGATTCGGGGTGGTACTGGACCGAGAAAGCGGATGCTTCTTCGAGACTCATCCCCTCGAGAGTCCCGTCGTTGAGGTTCTGGTGAGTGGTGCGGAGGACCCCGAACCCGGTGTCGACTGCCGCAGGGAGGGCTTCGGGACCGACCAATCCGGGCTGCACCGGTGGAGGACCCTCCCCGGTGAGTGCCCAGAGGTCGACGGCGAAACCGTGGTTCTGCGAGGTGATCTCAACCTTCCCGTCGCTGAAGCGACGCACCGGGTGATTGCCCCCGTGGTGGCCGAACGGGAGCTTGAAGGTGGCTGCCCCCACCGCCAGCCCGAGAACCTGATGACCCAAGCAGATGCCGAAGAGTGGGACCTCTCCGAGCAGACCGCGGATCGTCGAGATCGCGGCTACCAGCGGCTCAGGGTCTCCCGGCCCGTTGGAGACGAAGACTCCCCGTGGGCCCAGGGAGAGGATCGCCGGAGCACTGGTCCCGGCGGGAACCACTTCGACATCGAACCCCCGGGAGGTGAGATTGGCGAGGATGTCGGTCTTGATCCCGAGATCGACGGCCACAACCAGACCGCGGGAGACCTGATCGGTGTCCACCCGATAGGACTCGGCCGTGGTAACCGTGGAAGCAAGGTCCTGGCCCTCCATGGTCGGTGTCGAAGCGGCCAACGCCGCAAGCTCGGACTCGTCGATGCCGGTACCCATGGCCACCGGCATGGCGCCTCGGTCCCGGATGTGCCGGGTGAGACGTCTGGTGTCGACCTCGGAGATCGACACCACGCGGTGATGGTTCAGGTAGTCGACGAGGCTGCCCTGGGCCCTCCAGTTGGATTGTCTCCGTGCCATCGACCTGGTCACCAAGCCCTCGACCGCGGGACGTGAAGACTGGGTATCGAGCTCGCTCACCCCGTAGTTGCCGATATGGGACGAGGTCATCACCACCACTTGGCCGGCATAAGAGGGGTCGGTGAGAATCTCCTGGTACCCGGTCATCGCGGTGTTGAACACCGCCTCTCCAGTGGTAACACCTTCGGCGCCCACCGAGACACCCCGAAAGACCGCACCGTCGGCGGTGACCAGTAGGGCCGGCGTGCTCAAGTCACTCCCTGCAACTGGTGGGTGACCTTCCCTTCGAACAAGGTCACGGTCACACGGCCGGTCATCTTCATTCCCCGGTAGGGGCTGTTCGACGACTTGGAGTGGAACTCTTCGGGTACCCAGACCTGCGCCGGATCGAAAACCACCAGATTTGCCGGGGAGCCCGGCTCGACAGGTCGCCCATGACGCTCCAACCCGGAGATCACCGCTGGTGTGATCGCCATCACCTCGAAGAACCGACGCGGATCGGCGACCACCTCCCAAACCGCCGGGGCAGCGGTTTCCAATCCGATCACGCCCCTGGGCGCCTGGGCGAAGGGGACATCCTTCTCGGTAGAGGTGTGGGGGGCGTGATCGGTAGCCACCACGTCGATGGCCCCGTCGACCAATGCCTCCCTCAGTGCCTGTCTGTCCGCGGCGCTCCGGAGTGGTGGGTACATCTTCAAGTCGGAGTCGAGAGTAGATAGAGCCGAGTCGTCGAAAGTCAAGTGGTGCGGTGTCACCTCGGCGGTCACTCGGAGCCCGGCATCTTTGGCCTGACGAATCAACTCCAGGGTCAAGGACGACGAGACGTGTTGAGCGTGATAGGTCGCCCCGGTCGAAGCGACCAGACCCAGGTCGCGTTCCACGACCAGGTACTCGGCACTGGCGGGGATGCCGGTGATCTTCAACTGTGCCGAGACACCCCCATCGTGCATGTGTCCTCCCGCCGAGATTGCGGTGTCCTCGGCGTGTTGGGCGACCACCGCGCCGGGGAGACCAGCTGTCAGTCCCATGACCTCTTCGAGAACCGCGGTGTCTCCGACACTGTCCCCGTCGTCAGTGAATATCCGGACCCCGGTTCGGTACAACGAAGCGATGTCGGAGGGCCGCTCCCCGGTTCGACCCTGGGTCATGGCTCCGGCCACGGCTACCAGGACGTGACCGGCCTCTTCGCCTGCTCTTCTGACCGCGTGGAGGCGTTCCGGTGTGTCGAGGGGTGGTTCGGTGTTGGGCATGGCGACCACTGCGGTGTACCCACCGGCTGCTGCCGCCCGAGAACCGGTGGCGATGTCTTCTTTCCATGTCTGGCCCGGCTCACGGAGATGAGTGTGGAGGTCGACCAACCCCGGGCCCACTAGCATGCCGGTGGCGTCGAGGGTCTGTGCGTCCCGGCGTCGTCCTGACGATCCGACGGCGACCACGGTGTCGTTCTCGACCCAAACGTCGGCCTCCACCAGACCCGTTGACGTGAGCACCTGTCCGCCGGCGATCCTGATCACGACACCCCTTCTCCGATGGCCTCGAGCACCGCCATACGGGCCGGGACCCCATTGGACACCTGGCGGAGGATCAACGATCGCGGGCCGTCGGCGACCTCAACGGCGATCTCGACTCCACGGTTGATCGGTCCGGCGTGCATAACCACCGACTCCGGCCTCATCCTCGCCGCCCGTTCCTCGGTCAGCTGAAATCGGGGCACATAGTCGTCGCCGACCACCACCCCCCTCTCTTTCTGCACCCTCAGGAGATAGACGACGTCGACCTCCGCAACGATGTCGTCGAGGTCGTCTCCAGCGACCACACCGCTCGGGCGGTCGGCGGGAACCAGCCCTTCCGGCCCGGTCAGGATCAACGTTGCCCCAAGGGTGCTCAGGGCGGCAATCAGACTGCCGGCAACCCGACTGTGGGCGCTGTCACCGACGACTGCCACAATGAGACCGCCTATCCGGTCGAAGTGTTGTCTCAAGGTGACCAGGTCGGCGATCGCCTGTGTCGGGTGCTCGTTGACCCCGTCGCCGGCGTTGACCACGGGAAGCCCCGACCATCGGTGGGCCAACTCGGGGATGCCCTCGGTTCCGTGCCGGATCACCAGGATCTCGGGGGCGAGGGCTGCCACCGTCATCACCGTGTCCTGGAGGCTTTCGCCTTTGGCCAGCGAGGAGTGCTCGGGGAAGAAGGTGAGGGTGTGTGCCCCGAGCCGGCGCCCTGCCATCTCGAACGAGAGCCTGGTCCGGGTCGACGGCTCGAAGAAGAGGTTGGCGATAACCAACCCGGACAGCGGACGGTCTCGGTGGCGGACAGGGGCCCCGACATGCTCCAGCGACCGGTCGACCAACAGCATCACGTCTTCTGCCGTCATCCCTCGGATCCCTAGAAACGATTTCACGCGGCGTTCCTCACGATCCAGACACCTTCGTCGCCGTCGACCTCGGCTAGCCGGACCTGAACCCGTTCGCCCCGCGAGGTGGGGATGTTCTTGCCCACGTAATCGGCCCGGATCGGCAGTTCGCGATGGCCCCGGTCGACCATCACCGCCAATTCGGTCGTCAAGGCGCGGCCTATGTCGGATAGGGCGTCGAGAGCGGCTCGCACCGTCCGTCCGGTATAGAGGACGTCGTCGACGATGACCACATGCCGGCCGGTGATGTCGACCGGCATCTCAGTAGGTTCTGGCGCCCGCCCCGGTCGGTCCTCTAGGTCGTCTCGATATGCCCCTACGTCGAGCTCCCCCACCGGGACATGGCAATCTTCAAAAGTGTGGATGGTGCGGCCCAGCTCACGGGCGAGGTGAACACCCCGGGTGCGGATCCCGACCAAGACCAGGTCCTCTGCTCCGCGGTGGGTCTCGAGGATCTCGTGGGCGATGCGACGGATCACGCGGTGTAAGTCGTCACCATTCATGACCTGGGGCATCGATGCTCCCCGGTCAGCTGTGGGGCGTGCCCCATCGCTCTCCTTCCCGGCCTCACTGGACCGTCCCTTAAAGGTTCGGTGACACCCTAACCTCATCCGCCCCGCCCGGCGAGCTCACCCCTTGAAACTCACTCCGGATCCCGGCAAGCTCGGCGCATGCCCATTTCTGAGGCAGCCCGGAGCGACCTGTACACTGGTCTCAGCGAGGTGATCGGACCCGAAAGAGCCGAGACTCTGATGAACGCCATCCCCCTCCACGAACTCGACGAAGTCGCCACCAGAGGCGACATTGCCGTGGTCAAAGGGGATATGGCCCTGATCAAGTCCGACATTGTCGAGATGCGGACCGAGATGACCGAGATGCGGACCGAGATGACCGAGATGCGGGCCGACATGACCGGGATCCGGGCGGAGATGACCGGGATGCAGGCGGAGATGACCGGGATGCGGGCCGGGATGACCGAGATACGAACCGAGTTGAAGTCGGACATCGCCATTTTGCGCGCTGAGGTAAAGGCGGACATGGCCACCGAGATCGGTGCGCTTCGCAAGTCGGTCTCCACCTGGATGGTGACTCTGTTGGTGGCGATCATCGCCGCCATGGCCGGTATCGGCTTCGCATCGTGAGCCCCGGCGTCAGGGGCCGAACCGCTGCGGATCACCACTTGAGCAACAGTTGCTGACCTCGAGGAGGGCCAGGCTCGCACCAAGAGCTACTGGGGGCGAACCTCCCGGGCCAAAGAAGAGAGAAGGCCGTTGACAAACGAGGCCGACCTCTCCGTCGAGTAGGTGGAGGCCAGGCGGACCGCCTCGGCGATGGCCACACCGGTAGGGATGCCGGGGTCGGTCTCCAACTCGTGGAGGGCGATCCGGAGGATGTTGCGGTCGACGATCGGCATCCGCGACACCGACCAGTGCTCGGAGACCTCCTCGATCCTTGCGTCGAGACCGTCGAGATCACCGATGACGCCGTCAACCAATACGCCCGCCCGGCCCCCAGGCCTCGACGGCTCGCCCATCGTCTCGTGTGCGTAGAGATATTCGAGGGCAAGGTCGCGGGGCTCGATGGTCACTTTGACTCCGATGGCATCAGCGACGGCGATTGCGGTCTCACCGGAAATGACCTCGTCAGACCCATGGGGCTCACCTCGAGACTCGAGAATGGCGGCGATCGCCTCCGGATCGCATCCGATCGCCTCGGCCAGCTGTGATGCGGTGATGGTGGCCGCGATCTTGATCGGCGAGGTCATACCCGGGTCAGGTAATCCCCGGTCCTGGTGTCCACCTTGATCCGGTCGCCCTGCTCGACGAACAGGGGCACCTGGACCTCGATTCCGGTCTGCACCGTGACCGGTTTGGTAGCCGAGGTGCGAGTGTCGCCACGTACCGCCGGCTCGGCGTAGGTGACATCCATCTCCACCGCCGCAGGTAGCTCGACACCGATCGCGGTCGCTTCGTGCATGGCGATGCTCACAGTCATACCGTCGACCAGGAACCCGGCGGCGTCACCCACGTCGTCGCCCGAGAGGACGATCTGGCCGAAGTCTGAGAGGCTCATGAAATGAAAGCCGATGTCGTCGGAGTAGAGGTATTGATGCTCGGAACGATCTATTCGGGCCTGACGGACGTCCTCGTCGGCCCGGAAGGTGCGGTCGAGGACCTGACCGGTCTCCAGCTTCTTGAGCTTCATCCGGACGAAGGCCTTGCCCTTTCCCGGTTTGACGTGTTGGTACTCGACGATGGCGAACAGCCCGTCCGGGAGCTCGAGGGCCATCCCCGGACGCACGTCGTTGGTGCTGATCATGTTGGATTCCTAAAACGGTGTCGGCCGGGACGCTACCCGCCTCAAAGTCCTATCGCGGTGAGGCCCAGCTCGATCTCGCCGGGGTCGACGTGGGCAACCACGGGTCGACCGACCTCCTCGAGGAGGACCATCCGGGTCCCGGCGCCGTCCCGCTTCTTGTCACGATTCACCAGGGCAGCGATCCGGGTTCGGTCCAGATCCTGGGCAGCCACCGGGAGTCCGAGCAGAGACAGGGTGTCGATCATCGCCTGCTTCCCACCGAACCCGGCTCGCGACTCCGAGATCCACGCCGCGGCCACCATCCCCAGACTGACGCTTTCCCCGTGGGAGAGTTGGGAGGCGAACTCGATGGCATGGCCGATGGTGTGCCCGAAGTTGAGAAAGGCACGCTCGGCCCGGTCCAGCGGGTCGAGGTCGACGAGACGGGTCTTGACCTTCAAGGCACGAGTCACCACTTCGCGTAGGGGCGTGTCGGTCCCTCCGGCGGCCAGTAGGGCCACCAGTTCGGGATCTCCGACCAACCCGGCTTTGAGCGCCTCGGCCATCCCTTCCCGGACGAGACTTGTGGGGAGTTGGGCGAGGACGGTGAGATCGATGACCACTCGGGTCGGGTGCCAGAACACCCCGACAAGGTTTTTGCCCCCGATGTTGACCCCGGTCTTACCCCCGACAGATGCGTCGATGGCCCCGAGCAACGTGGTGGGAAAGTGGACCACCTCCACACCACGGAGCCAGGTCCCGGCGACGAATCCGGCGAGATCGGTCACCGAGCCCCCACCAACTCCGACCACGGTGTCGTGGATGGTCAACTCACGATCGGCCAGGGTCTCGTAGACCGACTCGGCCACTGCCAGCGTTTTCGCCTCGTCCCGGTCCGGCAATCCGACGACATCGCTGGCCAAACCGTCTCCTCGGAGAATCCGTGATATCTCCAGGGCGCGACCAGTGGCCGCCGGTTGGGTGAGAATGACGACCCGACGCCGTTGTTCCCTCTCGGGCAGCAACGGTGTGGGCAGACCCTTGCCGACTACCACCTCGGTATTTCCGGAAACGGTCAAACGCTCCATATACGGACAATCTCAGCGGCGACTTCGTCGACATCCCTGTCGTCGGTCACCACCCGGTGGGTGGACAACGCCTGATACATCGGGGCACGCTCGGAGAGGAGAGTGGCTACTCCGTCCTCGGGGAGCTCGACGTCGGCCAGAAGAGGGCGTCGGGTGTCACCGGTCACCCGCTCGACGATGGTCGACGCCCGGGCCTCCAGCCACACCACATCTCCGTTCATCAGCTTGCGGTTCTCCGCATCGAGGACCACCCCTCCTCCGGTGGCGACGATGCCATCGAAGTCATTCAGGCTGGCCATTGCCACCTTCTCGCGGGCTCGGAAAGACGCCTCTCCTTCGGCGCCCCAAATCTCGCTGATCGGCCGACCGGTCTGGGACTCGACCAACTGGTCGGTGTCGGCAAACCCGATGCCGAGAGTGTCGGCTGCCAACCGACCCGCTGAGGTCTTTCCAGTCCCCATCATCCCGATCAGCCAAAGACGAGTCATTCGATCCGGGTGGCCAGCCGTCGGCGGTAAGAGTCGACCGCGGTGGTGAAGTCGTCGATGGTGTCTCCCCCGAACTTCCGTAACATCTCGGAAGCGAGGCTGATCGCCACCATTTGCTCGCCGACGACCGCCGCCGCCGGCACCGCACACACGTCGGACCGCTCCCTGACTGCCTGGGCAGGCTCGCCGGTTGTCATGTCCACGGTGCGCAACGGCTGCATCAAGGTCGAGATCGGCTTCATAGCCCCCCTGACCCGTATCGGCTCGCCGTTGCTCATCCCTCCTTCGATGCCTCCGGCCCTGTTGGAAGCTCGCGCCAGCTCTCCATCGGCCATCTCTATCTCGTCGTGGGCCTTCGAGCCAGGTGCCCGGGCCCCGGCGAATCCGTCGCCGATCTCTACCCCTTTGATTCCCGGGATCGACATCACCCCGGCGGCGAACATCCCGTCGAGACGCCGATCGTGCTGGATGTGAGACCCGATCCCGGGGGGGACGCCGTGGGCCACCACCTCGAACACACCGCCCAGTGTGTCCTTGGCCTCCTGGGCGCGGTCGATGGCTTCGACCATTCTGGCCGTGGCGTTCGGGTCGAGGCAGCGAACCTCGCTGGCATCGATCTGATCACCTTGACCGGGCTGGGGCGTCGGGCTCTCGCCTTCGACCTCGCCGATGGCGAGCACGTGGCTGAGGATCTCGACACCTACCGTGGCCAGGAGCTTCTTGGCGAGAACCCCGGCGATGGTCCGTGCCGCAGTCTCCCGGGCGGAAGCCCGCTCCAGGATGTCCCGGGCGTCTTCGGTGTCGTACTTGAGCATTCCGGCCAGATCGGCGTGCCCGGGACGGGGTCTGGTCACCATCTTCGCCGGCTCCCGTTCCTCGACGGCCATCACCTCGGACCATTTCGGCCACTCGCTGTTCCTGACCACCACCGTCACCGGGGATCCCAGCGTCCGACCGTGACGGATACCTCCGATGATCTCGAGCTGGTCGGTCTCCACCTGCATCCGCGCCCCGCGGCCATGGCCCTGACGACGACGAGCCAGCTCGGCCGAGAAGTCCTCGGCACTGATGCGGAGCCCTTTGGGGACCCCTTCGACGATGGCTACCAGTCCGGGCCCGTGGGACTCTCCGGCGGTTAAGAATCTCAACATCAGGGTGATGCTACGACGGGAGTGGGAAGGTTCCGGCACCGGCCAGGATCACCGCCAGCCAGGCTCCGATCACCATGGGCGGTCCGTAGGGCAACTCGGTCTTCATCCGGGCCGCACCGGCAAGGACCATTCCGATCCCGACCACCCCTCCGATGACCGCGGTGGCGAACACTGCCCATCCCAGGGTCCCCCACGAGATGTAGGCGGTGAAGAGCCCGAGCTGTGGAGCGAGTTTGACGTCTCCGGCCCCAAAACCACGACCTCTGACCAACAGGTACATCACCAACGAGCCACCAAAATATGTGAGCCCTCCGAGAAAGGCCCTGAGCAACGCGTCGGACTCGCCGAGGGTGAGGGCGACCACGGTGAGGGCG
The DNA here is from genome assembly GCA_964479135.1 of uncultured Acidimicrobiaceae bacterium. GTDB lineage: Bacteria > Actinomycetota > Acidimicrobiia > Spongiisociales > ZC4RG35 > ZC4RG35. The sequence goes on along the minus strand of CAYZKF010000004.1, from coordinate 12,230 downwards.
AAGGCCAGCAGCAGAGTGCCTCTGAAGTTGAGACGATCCACGATCCGGAGCTCCTCGAGGTCGGTGACCACCAGTGCGATGCTCAAACCGACGAAGCCGAGGTAGGGGACCAAGAGCCAGGACATTCCAAAGCCCTGATAGAAGCCGAAGGCGACCAGCGCGGCGACGATGACGACGAATGGCTCACGTTCAATTGACCGTGAGCATTCGGGGCACCGGACTCGCCTCCATCCCCGCGCCCGTTGGCATCGGGGACAGGTGCCGACGAAGGGACGCAGTGGGACGTCGTCCCTCAGTCCCTGAGCGGCCAGATCGTGAGCGGCGAGGCCGATGAGACCGCCAATCAGCGCTACAGCTACTGCTTCCACAGTCGAAGCAAGCTAGTGCACCGAACGGGTGAGATTGGCGACCGTGTCAGGAATCGTTGGAGAAGTCGCGGAGGGCGCCCATCCGGCGCCGACGGAGCAGACCATAACCTTCGTCCGCGGTGTCGGTCGGCTCCAGCTCCGAGAAGACCTTCTCCAGGAACGCCTCGGTATCCTCCTCGATCTCCTCGGTGGCCGCCGCGCCGGCTTCGGCCTCCATCGCCGCTGCCTCGCGCTCGGGCTCGCTCCACCAGGACTGGTCGGGGTCGACCTCGGCCCTCTCCGCCTCGGATTCCGTGTCGTCGACCGCGGCATGGGCGGAACTCTCGGCTTCCGGTTCCTGGAAGACTCCTTCTTGTTGGTCGTCTCCGCGGGCTTCGGCGTAGACCGGGTCGGCGACCAATGGGGAAGGTCCGGCGACCTCCTCCCAGGTCGAAGGCTCGGCCCCGGCGGCGGTCTCCACTTCCCTGGTCGGTGACTCTTCTTCCCGGGTGGTCGGCTCTGCCATGGCGGGAGCTGCCTCTTCCCAGACCGGGGCGGGTTCCTCGATGACCTCCGCCGCGGTGCCAGCTTCTAGCGTGAGCAAGTCGTCTTCGATCATTCCGGCTGCGACGCGAGCCGCCCAGAACTCAGTCGTACCGAGTTCCTCGGCGAGTCGCCGGACACTGGCCCCGTGACCGACCTCGCTGAGCAGACGCCACGACTCTTTCTCGACGGTGACTCGATCGCGCTCTCCCAGATCGCGGCGCATCCTGATCATGGCTTCGAGGTCGGTGACCACCTGGCTGACATCCGTCCAGTCGGTGAGCCGCTGTCTGACGTCGGCCAGGAGCTCCTCGAGCTCGAATGGAGTGTCGTTGTGGTAGGGAGAGGTCTGGTCCTCGACCACCGCGAAGCTCTCCCCGAGAAGACCGAGTTGGTGAATCGTCTCCACCGTCATCTCCCTGAGCAGGGCTGTGATGGCACCAGAGTCGCCGCCGTCGACGAGACCTGATTTGGCGAGATGGTCGCGCAGCTGCTCGTTGGTAAACAGGGTGGCGAGGCTTACCGAGCCCCGGTCGACGAAAATCCGGCCCTTCGTCTTCCCACCTTGGACCTCCACGGCTCCCCGCTGCTTCGAGCGGTTGAGCAGGCGGAGAACTTCGTCCAGTGAGACGAACCCGAGATTCCCAGAAAGCGACACTTCAGCTCCTTGTATTAAGCCTGGCCTCCATTTCGGCGTACTCCGGGAAGTGCTTTAGCCGTTTCTGGCAACCGAGGCCAGGTATTGCGAGTCTACGACAACCCCTGTCCACCACCGGAACGAGGCTGCGGCTTGTATGGCAAGGAACTCGACCCCGTCGACTACGAAGATATCGGCTTCGGTGGCGGCGGCCACCGCCGGAGTCACCTGCACCGAATAGGGAAGGTCGACCAGCCCGACCGCCGCCTCGACAACCGGGGACGGCAGGGCCTCGCCGCCCATCCCCAGCGGGGTCGCATTGACCACAAGCGCTTGCGACACAGCCTCACCCCAGGGAACCAAGGTCGCCGACCCGATCCGGGAACCGAGATCAATCGCCCGGGCCGGATCGCGGGCAGAGAGATGTACCGGGCCCCGGTTCCACGCCGCCAGGGCGGCCCGAGCCGACCCACCGGCGCCAAGTATCAGAATCCGTTCGGCCTGAGGGAAACGGGACAGGATCTCCTCGAAGGCCACTACATCCGTGGAATGGGCCTCGACCTGGCCCCCTCGGGCTCGGAGTGTGTTGACCGACCCCGCGTTGGTGGCGTGCTCGGTGAGCCGGTCGCTTCGCTCCCGGGCCGCCAATTTCAACGGCATAGTGACGTTGACACCGTCGAGTCGACCGGAGCGGAGATCGTCGACGACCCTGTCGAGTACCTCGACATCGGCCCTTATCGCCTGGTACTCGCCAGCCAGTCCAGCGATGTCGAGTGCGGCTCCTTGGATCATCGGAGAGAGGGAATGCCCCACCGGGTCCCCGACCAATGCGAACCGGAGGTACCTACTCACGTGTCGGGACTAGCTCCAGGTACCAAATGCGACCCGGCGAAGTCGGGCTCATGGAAGCACGCCGTCACGTCTGGACTGCGCCACATTGGCCAGGTGCTCCTCGAATGTCACCGCGAAGGCATGATTGCCCTCGAGGTCGCGTACCACGTAGAAGAAGTAGGGAGTGTCGGCCGGCGCCGCTGCAGCCTCCAGGGATGCCCGCCCCGGAGCCGATATCGGTGTCGGTGGGAGGCCGGTGACCTGGTACGTGTTGTACGGAGAGTCGATCTCCCTGTCGAAGTTGGCGACGTCCCGAGTTCCCAGGGCGTAGAGCACGGTGGCATCCAATTCGAGACGCATCCCGTCGGCGAGCCGATTATTGATCACACCAGAGACGATGACCCGCTCCTCGGCGATTCGCACCTCACTCTCGATGAGCGATGCAACGACGATCCCCTCATACCTGGTGTACCCCAAGTCCTCCCAAGCGGTCCAGTCGATGCTGTTGACCCTCTGCTCCATGGTCGAGGCCAACCGCTGGAGGATGGCAGCCGGCTCCGCAGTTCGGGAGAACTCGTAGGTATCCGGAAAGAGGAGACCCTCCCAGTCACCCAGCGTGGGGTTGTCGGGCATCTCCCGCAGAGAGGTCGACACCCCACCGTCGAGCAGAGCATCAGCGAACGCCTGGTAGGTGTGCGAGGTCCGCTCGGCGAGGACGTTGAGCATCTCCTCGACCCTCAGACCCTCGATGATGGTCACCCGATGGACCGAAGGAGCAGGGCCTGCCACCAAGAGTGCAACCACTTCGGCCGGTTCCATCAGAGTGAGGAAATCGTAGGTTCCGGCTTTGAGGCTTTGTGCGGCGTCGACGTTGCGCACCGCGACCTCGAACTCCAGGGCCGACCGGACGACCCCGTGAGAAGCGAGGATGGCGCCGATATCTTGGCCCGAGGACCCCAGGGGAATCTCGATGGTGACAGGTTGGCCAGGTTCGACGTTTATCGGTGTGCCACCGACATCTTCGGACCCGAGCGCGTTGCCCACGATTCTCCCCAGATATGAGCCGCCCCCGACCACGACGAAGCCGGCCAGGACCACCGAGGCGATCACCAGAGTCGTCTTGAGCGTGCGGGACCACACGGGTTGTTCGGGAACGGGCTCAAACGTCATTGGGCACCCGGTGTATCGACGTTCCCGAAAGGACGCGAGTTCCCGTCGAGGTAGGTCTGGAGGATGATCGCCGCCGCCACCTTGTCAACAGTTTGGCGTCGCTTACGCCGTCTCATCCCCGATTCGAGCAGGGCCTCCTCGGCCATTCTCGAGGTGTAACGCTCGTCAACGAGGACCACGTCGAGACCGCTCTCCGCCCCCAATTCCTCGCCAAGACTTCGGGCGGCCAGGGTCGACGCCGAATCTCCCCCAGCCAGGGAGCGGGGAACTCCGACCACAATGGTCTCGATCGAGTACTCATTGATCAGTTGGGCGACCCTTTCGACGACACGGGACCTGGGGACGACCTCCAGAGGGCGAGCGGTGATCCCCAACGGGTCCGACACCGCCAGTCCTACCCGCTTCTCCCCGTAGTCAACCCCGATCACCCGACTCACAACCCGGCCAAGACCTGCTCTGCCCGCGTCCGAATCTCGTCAAGTGCCAGTCCGAGCCGGTCCCCGTTCGGGCCCCCTGCCTGGGCCATTTCAGGATCACGGGACCCCCCGCCTCCCAGCTCAGCGGCCCCGGCTCCGACCAGCTCACCGGCCGAGACCCCAAGGGTCACCAGATCCGGAGAGACCAGACCGACCAGTGCCCCCTTGCCCGACGATGTCGACCCGAGCAGGACCACGATCGGCCCCTCGACCCGTTCCCTCATCCCCAGGGCGATCTGGCGAAGCCCGTTGGGATCGGCCTCTCCCACATTGGCCACAACGAGTGAAACCTCGCCAACCTTCACCAGCTCGTCTACAAGGGTCGAGGTGATCGAGCCACGTCGTTGGCCATGGATGGCGTCCAACTCCGCCTCCAGACCGTCGATCCTCTCCAGGAGTTGTTCCAGCTTGCCCGGCACCTCGGCAGGGTTTCCAGTCTTGAGAAGCCGGCCGGCTCGGCCGAGAGTCTCTCTCAGCCCGATCAGGTGGTCGTAGGCACTCATCCCGGTCAGGGCCTCGACCCGACGGAGATTGGAGCCGATCGAGCCTTCCGAGACCAGTACCAGCGGGCCCACCTGACCTGACGTGGTGGTGTGAGTCCCTCCGCAGAACTCGGTGGAGTACTCCCCGACCTGCACCACCCTGACCATCTCCCCGTACTTGTCCCCGAAGAAGGCGATGGCACCCATCTCCTGAGCCTCCTCCTTGGAGGTGACCAGGGTGCTCACCTTGTCGTTGGCGACCAGCCGTTCGTTGACACCGGCTTCGACAGCGGCCAGCTCCGGCGGTGCCATCTGGCTGTAATGGGAGAAGTCGAAGCGGATCCGCCCGGCGTCGACCAAAGACCCCGCCTGGCCGGCGTGCTCGCCGAGGACGTCCCTCAGCCCCCAATGAAGTACATGAGTCCCGGTGTGGCTCTTCCGGATCGCTTCGCGGCGAGGGCTGTCGATCGACGCCGTCGCCGGTTGGGCGACGGCGATATAGCCGCGGTCGACCCGGCCTCGATGCCCGTGCAACCCCTGAACCGCGTGTTTGGTGTCACCCACCACCAGGGCACCGGTCTCGGTCTCGATCATCCCGGTGTCACCGACCTGGCCACCCGACTCGCCGTAGAAGACGGTCTGGTCGAGAAAGACCTCGACCATCCGGCCCTCTTCGGCACGTTCGACCGGCTCGCCGTCGGCGAGGATCGAAAGGACGGTGGACTGGGTCCTCTCGTGCTCATACCCGAGGAAGTCGGTGAGACCGTGATCGTCGAGGATCTGGCGGTATGCCAGCTCGGCGACGGCAGTGTCACCACCCTTCCATGCGGCCCTTGCCCGTTCCCGTTGCACCGACATCTCTTGGTCGAAGCCGGCGAGATCGACCTCGACACCTCTCTCGGCAGCGATCTCACTGGTCAACTCGATGGGAAATCCAAAGGTGTCGTGGAGTCGGAAGGCGGTGGCCCCACTCAGTCGGCCCTGACTCTCGGCAAGCTCGGTGTCGAGGAGCTGGTGCCCTGACTCGAGTGTGTGACGGAAGCGTTCCTCTTCACGGGTCGCCACTTCGAGTATGAAGTCGGCCTTGTTGACCAGAGTCGGGTAGTCGTCGCCCATGGCCTCGATGGTCGCCTCGACCAGGGCCGGGACCACCATGTTCGTTCCACCGTGTTGCCACCCGTGACGGACCGCCCGTCTAAGGACCCGGCGAAGGACGTGTCCCCGCCCGTCGTTGGAGGGAACCACGCCGTCCCCGATCAGGAAGGTGACTGATCGCCCGTGGTCGGCAAGGATGCGCAGGGAAACATCGGTCTGCGAGGATTCGCCGTACCGAAGACCGGTCTCTCTCTCGGCGGCGGCGACCACATGGCTGGTGCTGTCGATTTCGAACACCGAGCCGACACCCTGCATCACCGCGGCTATACGGTCGAGACCCATCCCGGTGTCGATGCTCTTGGCCGGCAACTCCCCGACCACGTGATACGGCTCGTCCTGGATGTTCTGCATGAACACCAGGTTCCAGATCTCGATGAATCGCTCCTCACCGCCCCCGATCGGCCCACCTTCGGGCCCATGTTCTGGCCCCAGGTCCCAGAACAGCTCCGAAGACGGGCCGCATGGACCGGGGACTCCCATCTGCCAGAAGTTGTCCTTTCCCCCCCGCTGCACCCGGTCGGCGGGCACCCCGACCCCGTCCACCCAGATCTGCGCCGCCTCGTCGTCGGTCTCGTGGACGGTGTACCAGAGACGCTCCGGGTCGAGCCCCAAAACGTCGGTGCAGAACTCGTAGGCGTAAGGGATAGCGGTCTCTTTGAAGTAGTCACCGAAGCTGAAATTGCCCAACATCTCGAAGAAGGAGAGATGCCGTTTGGTGGTCCCGATGATGTCGATGTCGATGGTGCGGACGCACTTCTGCACCGACACCGCCCGAGGCCACGGCGCCGGCTCTTGACCGAGGAAATATGGCTTGAACGGGACCATCCCGGCGTTGGTGAGGAGCAGTGTCGGATCGGCCGGGATCAGCGACGCCGAGGCCCGATGCTCGTGCTCACGCTCCACGAAGAAGTCGATGAAGGCGTTGCGGATCTGGTGGCTGCTCCAAGATGTCATGTCTGTCCTCGGACACCGAGGTTAACGGTGGTACCGAGACTCTCCGGATGACTTACTCGGACGCCTCGCTGGGCTGGTCCCGACGGGCAATGGCCTCCGCCGAGAGGGTGATCCCCAGATCGCCCAACTGGGCGTCGGCGACCCAGGTGGGAGCGCCGGTCATCGGGTCGACCCCGGTCTGGGTCTTGGGAAAGGGGATGACCTCGCGAATCGAGGTCTCATTCTGGAGGACCATGACCAGCCGGTCGATCCCGAAAGCAAACCCGCCATGTGGCGGCGTCCCGTATTCCAGCGCCTCGAGAAACCAGCCAAACCGTCCTTCGGCCGTGTCGGAGTCGATCCCGAGTATGTGAAACACCTCCCGCTGCACCGCAGGGTCGTGGATCCTGATCGACCCGCTCCCCAACTCGACACCGTTGACCACCACGTCATAGGCCTTGGCCACGGCGCCGGTGGGGTTTTCACGCATCGCCTCGATCGACTGGGGCGAGGTGAACGGGTGGTGGGAGAAGGTGATCGACCCCTCGTCATCCTCCTCGAACATTGGGAAGTCGATGACCCAGAGGAAGGAGAGGTCGTGGTGACCTTCCGGACGGCCCATCTCGAGTCGCAGTGAGCCGAGCACCTCGACCACGGTGCGCCACCGGTCGGCGACGATGAGCACCACGTCCCCCGGATGGGCGTCGAGACGTTCCACGATGCCGGAGGTCTCCTCTTCATCGAGGAACTTGGCCGCCGGCGACCGCACCGACCCGTCGTCTTCGACAACCATCCACACCAACCCTTTGGCACCCATCCCCTTGGCCTTTTCGGTGAGGGCGTCGGCCCGGGCCCGCGACCACTCCACCGGCCCGGCGTTGATCCCCCTCACCGTGCCCCCGGCCTCGACTGCACTGGAGAAGACTCCAAAGCCGGAGCCGGTCACCTTGTCGGTGAGGTCGACGATCTCCTTGCCAAAGCGGAGGTCGGGCTTGTCCGACCCGTAACGTTCCATCGCCTCCTTCCAGGTGAGTCTGGGGAAGGGTCGCGACAGCTCCACTCCCCGCAACTCCTTCACCACCGCCACCAGGACCTGCTCGATGGTGTCGAGAACGTCGTCTCGCTCCCAGAAGGAGCCCTCCAGGTCGAGCTGGGTGAACTCGACCTGGCGATCGGCCCGAAAGTCCTCGTCCCGGTAACAACGTGCGATCTGGAAGTACCTCTCGACTCCACTGATCATCAACAGTTGCTTGAACAGCTGGGGCGACTGGGGCAGGGCGTAGAACTCCCCCTGGCGGAGACGGCTGGGGACCAACATGTCCCGGGCACCTTCCGGGGTCGAGTTGACCAGGGTGGGGGTCTCCACCTCGAGGAACCCAATCTCGTCGAGGGTGCGGCGGATGGCGGCCGTGGCCTTGGAACGGGCCTTCAGGTTGGCGGCCATGCGAGGACGGCGCAGGTCGAGGTAGCGGTGGCGGAGCCGGGTCAGCTCGTCGACCTCGGTCCGGTCGTCGAGCATGAAGGGTAGGGCCCGGGCCGGGGCCAAGACCTCGACCGACTCGGCGCCGACCTCGACCATCCCTGTGGCCAGGTCGGGATTCTCGGTGCCCTCCGGTCGGGCCCTGACAACGCCCACCACCCGGACGCAGTACTCCATCCGCAGTTCTTCGGCGATGGGGTGCTCGGTGGGGTCGACCACCACCTGGACCAGGCCGCTCGAGTCGCGGAGGTCGAAGAAGGTGATCCCGCCGTGGTCACGACGCCGTTGCACCCACCCGGCCAGAGTGACCTGGGAGCCGATCTGTTCGGGTGAGATCGAAGCCGCGAGGTGGGTGCGGATCATCTCCGAGCCCCCAGCCAGGACGCCACCTCGTCGACCTGCAGACGCTCCCGATCCCCTTCGGTCTGAGCGTCGATGGTGCCTTCCTCCTGAAGAACCAGGATCACCGGGGCCTCGATGCGTCGGGCGGTGCGAAACTGGGCCTGCACCGACCGTCCCTCTCCGTCGAAGTCGACCCTCACACCGTCACCACGAAGCCGGGAGGCGACCGCCAACGCCTTCTCGGGGCCCACCTCGGAGACCAGGTAGGCATCCAACATGGTGGTCTCTCCGCCCCCACCCGACAGGACGATCCGGTCGATCCCCAGTGCGAATCCCACGCCTGGTGTGGGCGGCCCTCCGATCAGCTCGGCGAGGCCGTCGTAGCGACCCCCTCCACCCAAGGCGTTCTGGGCGGCGTCGAGACCGAGGCCCAGGTACTCGAAGGCGGTCCGCGAGTAGTAGTCGAGCCCTCGGACCAGGTAAGGGTCCTCCACGAAGGGCACCTCGACCAGGGCGAGCAGACCCTTGACCTGGTCGTAGTGGCGGATGCACGGGTCGCAGAGATGGTCGGTGATCACCGGTGGGTCGGTCAAGCTGGGCCGGTCGGTCTTGGAGTCGAGGACACGGAGCGGGTTGGTGTCGATCAGCCGTTGCGAGTCCTCCCCGAGCTGATCCCTGTGATCCTCGAGGTAGTCCCGGAGTGCGGCGACATAGCCCGGTCTGCATTTGTCATCGCCGACGCTGTTGAGGTGCAGCTCGACACCGCTCACCCCGACCGCCTCGATGTACCGGTACCCGAGCTCGATCACCTCGGCGTCGGCCGCCGGCGACTCGACCGCCAGGTATTCCACTCCCACCTGCCAGAACTGGCGGAACCTCCCCTTCTGGGGGCGCTCGTGCCTGAAGAAGGGACCCGAATAGGCCCCCTTCCAGCCTCCTCGAGCTCCGGAGTCGAGGTAGGCGCGGACCACCCCGGCCGTGCCTTCCGGTCGGAGTGTCAGCGAGCGTCCGCCCTTGTCGGTGAAGGTGTACATCTGTTTCTGCACGACCTCGGAGGTCTCCCCCACCCCCCGTTCGAACAGGTCAGTGGCCTCGAAAATCGGGGTGGCCACCAGGGGATACCCGTAACGGGACGACCAGTCGTCCCAGGCGCCGAGCACGGCGCGCCACGCCTGCGACTCGGGGGCGAGCAGGTCCTTGGTGCCCTTGGGGGGTCGGAAGGTCATCGAGGCGGGAGGTTACCGGTGGGGACCGCTACCCGACGTTTCACCAAACGTTGACCAAAAACGGGTTGGTGCGTCGCTCGTGGCCGATGGTGGTCTCCGGGCCGTGTCCGGGGAGCACTCGGACTTCATCGTCGAGCGTCATCACCCGGTCCCTCATCGAATCCATCAACGCCTGATAGGACCCTCCGGGAAGATCTGTGCGGCCGATGCTCCCTGCGAACAGCTGGTCGCCGGAGAAGAGGGTGGCCTCGTCGGCTTGGTAGAAGCAGCAATGTCCTGGGGTATGGCCTGGGGTGTGCCGTACCTCGAGGGATACGCCGGCCAGATCGAGAATTTGGCCATGAGCCAGGTCTTCGATGCGCTCCGGGGGAGCGAAGTCGCCCGTGGGCACCATCCCGAACAGGCTGCGGAGTTGGTCAGCAGGATGGAGTGTGAGGAAGTCGTCGTCGGGATGGGCATAAGCGAGGGCCCCGGTTTGGCGGGCGAGGACACCGGCACCTCCCGTGTGGTCGACGTGACCGTGGGTGAGGAGTATCCCGACCACGGCGACATCGAGCTCGGCCAGGTATTGGCCTACCTGCTCCGTCTCCGGGGGAACATCGATGACGATGGCCCGGCCACCAGGCTCATCGGCGACCACCCAGGAGTTGGTCACCGTCACCCATCCGGGGATCTGACGGATGATCACGTAGCCGATGGGTCGTTGGCCAGGCGGAATGCGGTGAAGACGCCGTCGACACCCCTGATGTCGGCGAGGAGTCGGGGCAATTGACCCGGGTCGGACAACTCGACCTCGTACTTGAGCACGGCGACCCGTTCTTCGCCCACGGCGGTGGACGAGGCGGTGATGTTGGCGCCGGTGTCGGAGACCACTTGTGTCACGTCACGGAGAAGACGGGTCCGGTCGAGCGCCTCGACCTGGATCCAGACCACAAAGGCACCGAGGGCACCTCCCGGCCAGGAAACCTCGACCGAACGCTCTTTCCGACCTGACAGGGAAGCGACATTGGTGCAGTCGGCCCGGTGCACCGACACCCCCCGGCCGACGGTGACATAACCGACTATTTGGTCGCCGGGTACCGGAGAACAGCATCTGGCGAACTGGACCAGCATGTCGTCCTGACCTTCCACCACCACGCGGGCCGCGTCGGTGGGACGACGTCGGCGGGGCGGGCGGAACAGGGCGTCGCCGGTGTCGGGGATGAGACGACGTTGGAGACGCATCGAGAGGCTGTCGAATGAGACGTTTCCCTCCCCCAGCGAGGCGATCAGGGTATCGGCGTCTTTCTGCCCCAACTCTTGGGCCATCGCCTCGAGGTGGGCGTCTCTCTCCGCCGAAGACAGATCGGGGGCTTCCTTCTTGAAGAGGGCCAGAACCATCTCCTTCCCCTCGGAGATCGCCTGGTCGCGACGTTCCTTCTGGAACCATTGCTTGATCTTCGACTTGGCCCGCCCGGTACGGGCGAAGGAGAGCCAGTCCCGACTCGGTCCGGCGTCGGGCGACTTCGAGGTGAGGATCTCGACGATGTCGCCCGAATCGAGTCTGGTCGACAGCGGAACCAGTCGCCCGTTGACCCGGGCGCCCACACAACGGTGGCCCACCTCGGTGTGGACCGTGTAGGCGAAATCGACCGCGGTCGACCCCCGCGGCAGCTCCTTGACGTCACCTCCCGGAGTGAGGATGAAGACCTCGTCCTGGTAGAGGTCGAGCTTGAGGTTGGCGAGAAACTCTTCGGGATCCTCGTCCAGGGAGTCGAGGTCCATGGCGGGGAGATGCCCCATCTCCCCCTCTTTGTACCGCCAGTGTGCGGCGATCCCGGCTTCGGCCCGGTAGTGCATCTCTTCGGTCCGGATCTGCACCTCCAACGGTTTCCCGTCAGGTCCGATCACCGTGGTATGCAGCGATTGGTAGAGGTTGATCTTGGGCATGGCGATGTAGTCCTTGAACCGGCCGGTGACCGGAACCCAGTGGCTGTGCACCAGCCCGAGAGCCGCGTAACAGTCGCGGGTGTTGTGGGTGACGATCCGGATCCCGATCAGGTCGTGGATGTCCTCGAAGGGACGATGCTGCTCGGCCATCTTGCGGAAGATGGAGTACTGGTGTTTGGGACGACCGGTGACCTCGGCCTCGATCCCCGAGTCGGACAGCATCCCCGAGATCTCGGCGACCATCTTCTCGATGAAAGCCTCCCGCTCCGGGGCCGCCTCGGCGAGACGAGCCTGGATCTCGGCGTTGGGCCCCGGGGAGAGGATGGCGAAACAACGGTCCTCGAACTCGTGCTTGATCTCCTGGACGCCAAGTCGGTGGGCGAGGGGCGCATAGACGTCGAGGGTTTCGCGAGCGACCCGGGCCTGCTTCTCTTCACGAAGTGCATATACGGTCCGCAGGTTGTGGAGCCGGTCGAACAGCTTGATGATCAGGACCCGGACGTCCTGGGCCATCGCCACCACCATCTTGCGTATGGTCGCCGCCTGCGCCTGTTCCCGGTTGGAGAACCTGACCCGATCGAGTTTGGTCACCCCGTCGATGAGACTGGCCACCTCCTCCCCGAACCCCGAGCGGAGCTGGTCCATGGTGACCTCGGTGTCCTCGACGGTGTCGTGGAGC
>CAYZKF010000003.1:0-25891 GCA_964479135.1 uncultured Acidimicrobiaceae bacterium | reverse complement strand
CTCTACGACGACAACCGGATCACCATCGACGGGTCGACCGACATCACCTTCAGCGAGGACGTCGCCCGACGGTTCGACGCGGTCAAGTGGCACACCATCGAGGTCGATGGGCACGATCGTGAGGAGGTGTCCTCGGCGATCGGAGCTGCCCTGGCCGAGGAGGATCGGCCCACCCTGATCATCTGCCGGACCGAGATCGCCAACGGCGCCCCCAACCTGGCGGGCACCGCCGATGCACACGGCCAACCGTTGGGCGCAGACGAGGTGAGGGCGGTCAAAGAAGCCATGGGATTCGACCCCGACACCAATTTCCACATCCCCGAGGAGGTCTACGAGTTCTTCGACGGAGCCATGGATCGGGGGCGTAAGGCTCACACCGATTGGCAGCAGCGGTTCGACTCGGCAGGCGACGAAGTGAGGGCACTCTGGGACAGCTTCCATGACCCGGAGCCGGTGAGTCTCGACGGGCCGGGATTCGAAGTGGGCAAGAAGTTGGCGACCCGGGCGTCTTCGGGTCAGTTGTTCGCCGAGATCGCCGCCAAGTCACCCGGGTTCATTGGCGGGGCAGCCGACCTGGCCGGGTCGACCAAAACGGTGATCGAAGAGGGCCGCCTCTTCTCCAAAGACGACCGCGCCGCCCGCGATATCCCGTTCGGGGTGCGGGAGCACGCCATGGGGACAGTGGTCAACGGGATGGCGGTACATGGCGGTCTCAAACCCTACGGAGCGACCTTTTTCGTGTTCAGCGACTACATGAGACCCGCGGTCCGGCTCTCGGCCCTGATGGAAGCCCCTTCGATCTGGGTGTGGACTCACGACTCGGTGTTCCTCGGCGAGGATGGGCCTACCCACCAGCCGATCGAGCATCTCGCCTCCCTCCGGGCGATGCCCGGTCTTTGGGTGATCCGACCCGCCGATGCCAACGAGGTCAGACAGGCCTGGGAGATCGCCATCAACCGGCATGACGGGCCGGTAGCCCTGGTTCTCACCCGTCAGGGCGTGCCCACCCTGGAACCGGTGACCCACGGCGTGTCCAGGGGTGGGTACGTGGTGAGAGACGGCGGCGATGTCACCCTGGTCGCTTCCGGTTCGGAGGTCTCGGCGACACTGGGTGCCGCCGAGCTCCTCGAGGCCGGCGGGGTCGAGGCCCGAGTGGTCTCCCTGCCCTGTTGGGAGCTTTTCCTCGAACAGCCCGCCGACTATCGAACCGGCGTCCTGGGGACGGGACCCCGGGTCTCGGTGGAGGCAGCGGCCACATTCGGCTGGGAGCGGATCATCGGCAGTGACGGGTTGTCCATCGGGATCGACCACTTCGGCGCGTCGGCCCCCGACACGGTGATCGCCGAACGACTCGGGTTCACTCCTGAGGCGATCGCCTCCCGGGTCCGGGACCACATCGGTCGCTAGTGCTCGGGGCACTGGTGGAATGTCCGCGAGTGGTCACGAGCGGCTGACAATGGGCGACCGCGCCGATGTGGTGGTGATCGGCGCCGGGATCGCCGGTGTCTCCACTGCCTTTCACCTCGCGGTCCGTCACGAGGTCGGTCAGGTGGTCATCGTCGATCCCCGGCCACCACTCACCCTCACCTCGGACAAGTCGACCGAGTGTTACCGCAACTGGTGGCCCAACTCGCCGATGGTCGGACTGATGAACCGGTCGATCGACCTCCTCGAGGAGATGTCTGCCGGGTCGGGCAACGTCTTCGGGCTCAGCCGCCGGGGCTACCTGTTCGTCACCGCCGAACCCGCACGTCTCGAGTCGATGGCCGCCCAAGCCGAGACCACCTCGTCGTACGGCGCCGGGCCGGTGCGCCACCATCCGGGGCCCGCGCCCTACACCGACTACCCCGACGGGGTCGACATCCTCTCGCCAGAGGAGCTATCCAAGTGGTTCCCCTATATCACCCCCGAAGCTGCCGGAGCGGTGCATGTCCGAAGGGCCGGATGGTTCAGCGCCCAACAACTCGGGGCGTGGATGATGGAGCAGGCCAAGGCATGTGGGGTCCGTCTCCTCGCCGACGAGGTGGCCGGCATCGAAGTCGAAGGTGACCGGGTCAGGGGTGTTCGACTCGCCGGAGGCGGGCGGATCGAGACTGATACGGTGGTGGCGGCGGCAGGGCCGATGAGTGCCCCGGTTGCGGCCATGGCCGGAGTCGATCTTCCCCTGTTCTCCGAGCTACACCTCAAGGTGGCGTTCCGTGACCATCTGGGGGTGATCCCCCGTGAGGCACCGATGATCATCTGGTCCGACCCCCAAGACATCGACTGGACACCGGAGGAGAGAGAAGGGCTCGAGGAGTTGGGTCGCGACGACCTGCTCGGAGAGATGCCGGTGTTCTGTCACGGTCGTCCCGAGGGCGGCACAGGGTCCCCATACTTCCTCGCCCTATGGGAGTACCACCGGGAGGTCCTCGACCCGGTGTGGCCCATCGCCGACGACCCCCTCTACCCCGAGGTGGTGATGAGAGGGTTGACCACCATGGTCCCCGGGCTGGCTGTTTACCTCGACCACCTCCCCGAGGCCAGCATCGACGGCGGGTATTACACCAAGACCGCCGAGAACCGCCCGCTGATCGGTCCGGCCGGTCCCGACGGGTTCCATGTGGTCGCCGGGATGTCCGGGTTCGGGGTGATGGTGGCCGCCGGGGCCGGTGATCTGGCCGCGGCCCACATCACCGACTCCCCCCTCCCCGACTACTCCGACGCCTTCCTCCTCGACCGCTACCAGCGACCGGGGTACCCCGACGAGATCGCCGCGATCGACTCCGGCCAGCTCTGAGGAAGCCGATTACCCCCAAGAGATCCAACACATATCAAAGTCGAGCACAACCAAACCAGCCGCTGATGCGTCTATCTCGCGATGAATCCGGCATGAACCGTCTTGCTTCTGTCGAGATGGGACTGACTGACGAGGAGATCTACTCCGTGCACCGTCAAGGCCTGGTGAGGTACGCCACGGCGTTGGTGGGGCCGTCGCATGCCGAAGACGTGGTGTCGGCGGTGGTCCTGCGGACAATCTCCAAGAGGAAGCTGAGCAGCCTGGACAATGCCGAGGCGTATCTGTTCCGAGCCGTCCTCAACGAATCACGCTCCCGCCTGCGTCGAACCAGGACCGTGGAGTTCCCCGAGGAGATGGGGCAAGCCTCCGACCCCGACATCGACACCACGATCCTCGACGCAGTGATGGGCCTGCCCCCGCAACAACGCGCCGCCACCTATCTCGTCTACTGGGCTGACAGGTCGGTGGCGGAGGCAGCCGCCCTCATAGGTGTCGGCCCCGGGACGGTGAAGCGGTACCTGCACGACGCCCGCAAGTCGCTGAGGAAGTCCCTGAGCCTCGAGGAGTGGTCATGACCACCGAGATCGACATCTTCCGCCAGGTCTACCGGTCCCTCGACCAGCGAGCACCCGAGGCGCCCAGTTTCGACGAGCTGGGGATGATTCGAACCTCCCCTCGACCCACGACCAGTCGGGGCTCCTGGAGATCCACCCTGGCTTGGGCAGCGCTAACCGCGCTCGTGGTCGGGTTGATCCCCCTGGTGGCATTGTGGGATCGGAGTTCGCCGTCCGGGGGGGCAACACCGTGGTTCACCGCGCAACCCGATGGGCACCTGGCAACCGTGTGGTTGAGCCGGACCCCAGGTGAGCTCATCGTCGAGGTCGACGGAATCCGCCTGGTGGGCTCGGCCGGCCCGACCGGGGTTGCACCGTTCGACCAACCCGAACATCCGATGCTGGCCCACAGCACCGCCGGTAACTTTGCAGTCACCGGAGCGTCGACATACCGAGGCCGCTCAACCAACTGGGCGGTGATCACCCTCTTCGGCCCATTTAATGAGGTCGTCTTCAGCCAGGTCGAACCCGGTGTCCCCAGTGGAGACTGGTCCCAAACTCGGTCTACCGCGGTCGACGGTGTTGCCGTCGGGATCATCCCGCTGGAAGGTGTTGGCCCCGAGGGCGCCGTCATCCATATCGAGACGCTCGGCCCCGAAGGGGAGGACCTCGGCTCACTGTTCATTCGCCCCAATTGGCTGGAAATCGACGTTCGATGTGTTGACGGAGCCAGTGGCCCCCCGACGACACCCGGCGGATCGGTGGCCACGACCGTGCTACTGGCGACGACCACCACCATCGCTCCCAACGAGACCCCCGGAGAAGACCCGACTTTCCCACTGGCGGCCCTACCCCTCCGCCTCGCCTGTCCCTTCGACCAGCCCCGCTAGCCGCCCGTCTCCCCGGAAGATCGTGCACAACCTTTCCCCGAGGTCGGGCGTGTTCTCCACGACATGGCGGTCCAGCACGCATGGTGATGTCTGCCTCCGATGTCGCGTTTCGTGCCGATTCGACCGTCACACCGGGTCGGGATCAAGGCGCCACGTCGGTCCCCGCTGGCCGGGCCGGGGTGATGTGGGTCGGGGTCGTCTTGTCCGCGCTGGTCACTGCCTGGCTGACCAGGAAGGCATGGACCTCACAGCCGATAGCCGGCGGCGATGTCATGTTCCACCTGATGCGTGCGGACGTCGGGATCGATGACATCCTGGCTCGGGGACGGCTCGACGGCTGGTCGGACCGTGTCTACCTGGGAACCGACCTGTTCCTCTTCTACGGGCCGGGGTTCGTATGGCTGATGGCTGCAATCAGAGCTATCTCGCTGGGAGGGCTCGACAACGAGGCTGCGTTGAACGTGGTGGTCCTGGCCAGCTTCCTTCTCCTACCGGGGGCGGTGGCCTTCCTGGCGCGATCTCTGGGCTTGTCCTTTCGAGCCTCGGCCATCTCAGCCTTGTTGACTCCCCTCGTCTCCAGCCGCTTTGGTGTCGGCCTCGAAGCAACGTTCGGGGTGGGGTTGGTCACTCAACAGACCGGAGCCGTGCTCTGGCTCCTGTGTCTCGGGGGGTTGATCAGAACCCTGACCCACGCCGACCGCCGATGGGTTGCCCTGACCGCCATCCTGTTCGCCGCCCACGCCGTGACCAGCCCGGTATCGGTCGCTTCACTGGTGCTGGTCGGAGGAGTCGCCGCCGGGGGGCATTTGGGCAGGAAGTCCCCCGATGTCGCCGCGCGACGCCGGGTGGTCTATGCCGGGTTGGCGGGCACTGCACTCGCCGGGTTCTGGCTCATCCCGGCTCTGGTCCACTCCAATCTGAGCGGCACCCCCACCTACTGGGCACCGATCCCGGTGCCGGAGCTCCTGTTCCGGATCGGCACCGGCAGGATTCTCTTCCCACCTTTGATGGGTCTGGCGGTGGCCGGGGCCCTGGTGTGGATCACCCGCAGCAGGCATACCGCAGCGAGATTCCTGTGGTTGACACCGGTGGTCTACCTGGCCTCGGAGGTTCTGGCTTCCCGCCTGAACCGGAGCAACATCTTCGTTGCCTCCTTCCTCAACCACAGAGCATTGGGACTGGTCGGATTGGTGATGCTCCTGCCCCTCGCCTGGGCGATCGAGTCGGTGGGCAGGAGACTGGACATGTGGAGGGTCCCCTGGCGACACCTGCTCGCCTTCGCTGCTCTGGCTGCGATTCCCCTGGCAGTAATAGGGCCGAAATCGGCTGCCCTGGCCCGAGCACAATCCGAGCCCATCCCCCAGATGTATCAGGCGGCCTCGGTGCTCAGTGACGCCGTCCCCGCCGGCGCCCGTTTCGCCTACGTACCTGAGGAAGGACATGGGGACAGACTCGGGATACAGAGCCCCAATCTCTGGCTGGCGACACAGTCAAGTACGGGCCTGCTCAACGCCACCGGTCTTGAAACGACCCGCGCCGGCCGTGGCCTGGGTGTTGCCCACGGGGTCGCCGACTTTGAGCCTCGTCGCTCCTCGGAAGCCCTGATCGAGTTGGGCACCACCCATGTGGTCACCACCACGAGCGAACTGGCCGCAAAGCTCGAGGACTCCGGATTCTTCGAGGTGATCTGGTCAGAGGACCCGCTGGCCGTGCTCGCCGTGCTCCCAACCTCCCACGGTGACCCAAGAGCTGGGCTCACCTCCCCAGCTCCGGTCACCGCTCGCGTGGTAAAGGCCGGGCCTGATACCCGGGTCTACCTGGTCGACTCCACCGAGACGACCACCGTCGACCTTGCCCTGGCCTGGTCGCCGCGGTGGCGAGCAACTCTCGACGGCACTCCTGTCGACACCAGCCCGACGCCGGACTGGCGAACCCGGCTGTCGGTGGCGCCCGGCGACTCGGTGATCGTCATGCAGCACACCGACGACGAATCGCAGCGCATCGGCCTGATCATCACCCTGGCAACGGCCTTGACACTCTGGCGAAGGGGTCTGACTCGGAGACCGCGACCAAACTTGCCTCAGTCGCAGAGCTCGTCGAGAGCCAAACCTGAGGGACCTCCCGAGGTGGGGTCGGCGATCAGGATCTGGGCCTCTTCTCTGATCC
The DNA here is from genome assembly GCA_964479135.1 of uncultured Acidimicrobiaceae bacterium. Classification (GTDB taxonomy): domain Bacteria; phylum Actinomycetota; class Acidimicrobiia; order Spongiisociales; family ZC4RG35; genus ZC4RG35. Next base: position 19,502 of record CAYZKF010000003.1, on the reverse strand, counting down.
GCTCCTGGTCGTAGTAGGTACGTCCGCTGGTGGTCTCGGAGATGTAGGCACGGTTCACTGCCAGGACCCCGACCCGATCCATGCTCACCTTGGTGATGATGTCGATGAAGTCGACCAGCCGGTCCCGGGGGATGTCGGTCTCCAGGGTGTCCTTGAGGACCTCGGCGATAGATCCGTACCTGGCGAGCAACTCGAATGGGCTCGATTGGCTGATCACCGCGCCGAGGACACAACGCTGGCGGTTCATCCGGGCGAAGTCGTCGGCATGGCGGCGGATCCGGGCGTAAGCCAGGGCGAGGTGGCCGTCGAGGTGTTGCCATCCCGACTCGATGACCACGTTCTCGATGGTGACACCATCCTCGTGGGGATATGTCTCGTCGACGATGGTGTTGGGCACATAGATCTCGACCCCGCCCAATGCGTCGACGATCCCGACGAAGCCGTCCAGAGAGACCATGGCGTAATAGTGAATGTCGAGACCGAGGAGACGTCCGATGGTCGCCTTGACTGCCCGGGGACCGGGTTCGCCAGGCCCGGGGAAAGCGTCGGGGTTCTCGGTGGCGACGAAGTAGAGGTCGTTGAGAAGCTGGGGGAAACAGTTGCAGTCCCAGAGCCCCATCCCTTCGGGGAGATCGATCCCCGAGAAGTTCCGGGGGAGCGAGATCATCGCCGAGTCGCCACTGTCCGGGTCGATGCTGACCACGATCATGGTGTCGGTGCGAACGTCCCGTCGCCCTTCACCGACATCACTGCCCAGGAGCAGGATATTGAGCCGCTCCAGACCGTCCCAGAGAACCGGATGGCCAGCCGTGGAAACAGTAACCCCATCGGCCTGGGTGGTGACCGACCCCGACGTGGTCGTGGTGACGGGCGCGGCGAAGACCTCCGAGATCAGCGAGTACTGGACGACATTGAGATAACCCAATGCGACGTGGGGAACCAGGAGGACCAAGGCGACCAACCCGGTGGCCAGGTATGCCGGGAGCTCGGTCAGCGGTCTATCCGAGACCAGGCCGTGGGCGTCATAGGCCGCCCAAGCCCGATAGGAGAGGAGGAGGAGGTTGCCCACCATGATCAGACTCAGAGTGTCGAGCGACGCCCAGGCCTTGAGCAGCCCGGTCCGGAAGAACAAGACCGCTACCAAGAGGAGGAGGATCAGGGCCAGGTCGACAATGAGGAGAAGCCGCCCCCGCTCCCGTTGCCCCGCGTAGTAATGACCGGCACCCGGAAGGATTGCGGAGAGAATCGAGGCCAGCCAGGCACTTCTTGCCATCGACACCGACGGAGTCTATGGGCTGGAGCCTGAAACCGGTGCCATGCGGCTACAGTCCGCTGGCTCCGAGGCCTGATGAGATCCAATCCACCTCAAATCGCCCCTCCGACCCTCGACATTGGATCTCTCGCGCCGTTGCAGTCCAGTCACTCGGATCCAGGTCCGTGGCCCAGACCCAAATGAACGTCGCCGAGACCGGGACGATCGTCGCCAAGAACACCACCAAGCGGTTCGGACGGGTGACCGCCCTGGAAGGAGTGTCTGTCTCGTTCGGCACCGGAGCCACCGCCCTCCTCGGTCGCAACGGCGCCGGTAAGACCACATTCATCAACCTGGTTTCCGGAGTCGTGCTCCCCACCGAAGGAGAAGTGGTCGTCGCCGGCCACTCCGCCGGATCCCCGGATATCGTCAATCTGATTGCCCGGCAAATGGAGCTTCCCGGCGCCGCCGGCTTCCTCACTCGCCGGCGGCTCCACCGAATCTTCAACCTCGACGGCGAAGAGAAGAAGAGGCTCGACGCTCTCCTAGAAGAGTTCACGGTCCCCGACCGCACCTTCGCCAAGATGTCGACCGGCAACCAGCTCAAGTTCGCCCTCTCCCTGGCCTTCGCCAGGGCGAGGCCGATCCTGCTCCTGGACGAGCCAACGGCCGGCCTGGACATATTCGGTGTCGAGATCCTGACCCGGCTCATCAAGGAGCGTTGTGACGCCGGTCTCACCACACTGGTGGCGACCCACCAGCCCACACTGACGCCGGAGATCTTCGATAGAGCGGTGGTCATCGATCAGGGCAGACTCCTGTACGACGGTGACCTCACTGGCCTCCTCTCGATGGCTCCGATCGAAGGCGAGGCTGCCACCACACGACTGGCCATCGCCATGACACGACTCATGGGGAGTCCACCGGTATGACCAGGATGCGGGCCCTCGGCTCGGCGGTCTCACCAGCCGGTCTCCTCGTGCCGATCGTCCTTGCTGCCCTGCTCTCTTGGCAGGCAATGAGCACCATCACCTGGGACTTCGACCAGGCGCGCCGATGCTCCATCGACTGGCAGCGGGCCATCGAGGCGCTGGAGGGAGGAGCTACCGACTACGCCGGCGACTGTGTAGGCCTCTCGATCGGTCCCGGTCAGGGTGAGATCCCCGACGATTTCTACGAAGAGCGAGACCGCGCCAAGGAGGCCTACCTCACTGAAGCTGAGCGCCTCACCACCAACCAATGGCGAACGGCGGCCAACCACATGGGAGGTCCCGGACTGGTGTTCTTCGCGCTGTTCGGCGGGGCGATCGTGGCCGGATCCCCCCTGGGATCGGCTGTGGCCGCCTGGAGCATCTCCAACAGTTGGACCAGGCCCACTTGGGCCCGGTCGGTTTTAACCCTGGTAGCGGTGGCCATCATCACCGCATTCCTCCTGGCCACTGTCGTCGCCGTGGCCCTCACCCACTTCAAGGTGGTCGGTGCAGGGATCGACAGCTCCTTCCCCGTCCCCGGCATCGACCTCGTGGCACCGCTGCCCTCGTTGCTCTTCTACGGGCTGGTAGGCATCGCCAGCGGCTTGATCACCGGCCGCGGGGAGATAGGCGGGATGATGGCGGTGATCGTCGCCGTCGCCGACTTCATGGCGGCGTCGCGCCTCGGTCTCTTCCCGGGGTTCCCGTCGTCATGGCACCAGACCATTCTTGGAGCGGAGGTTTCCCCTATCACGGAGCCACAGGCCGCGGTGGCGGCCGGCGCGGCGGTCGTGCTGCTCGGCGGCTTCGCCTACTGGTACATGACACGGCGCGATCTCCCCGACCGCTGAGCGTCACTACCGGTCGATGAGGATGTCGACCTTCTCGTTGTAGAAGCAGACCCGGCCGGCGATCTCGGTGGCCCCGTCCAGCGGCTCCTCGTAACCCCAGACCACGTCGCGGTGAAGATCCCCGTTGATCTCAGCCGACCAGTAGCGGGCCGTCCCTTTCCACCCACACACCGTGGAGGTGTCGGTGGGTTGGAGGAGGTCCAACCTGACATCCTCTTTGGGCAGGTAGTAGCGGGTGGGCAGGCTCCCCTCGTGGAGGGCGATGGCGTTGGTCGAGTCGGCCAGGGTGACCCCTTCGATCTCGACCCGGACCCTATTGTCCAACGCCTCGAACGTCTTGGTACTCATACCTGCCATTCTGTCACCCCTCAACAGCAAGAGTCGGATCGGGGGATCGTCGGTGAGGGATAGGTGCTTACGACCAGGCACGTTGCCTCGATAGCGCTTCTGGTCGCCATACCGGTGGTGGGTTATCTGATCTGGCGGCAACGGCCCTCGCGTGCCCGGGCGATCACCATGGTGGTGGCCGGGTTCTATCTGGCCGGCGTCGCCGGGGTGGTCTTCGGGGGGATACCCATCGACCCCGACCTTCTCGAAGGTCTCAGGTCGAAGCCCCGGGGGAATTGGGTGCCGTTGCGCTCCCTCCTCGCCCTGTTGTCGATCCCCAGCTCACCCGTTCTGTTCCAGATCGGGAATCTGCTGCTCCTCACCCCGTTGGGAGTTCTGTTGCCTTTGCTGTCCGATCGGTTTCATCGGCTGCGCATCGTTGTCCTCCTCGGTCTCGCCATCTCCACCACCATCGAGTTGACCCAGCTTCTCGGTTCGACGGTCTTCGGCTACACCTATCGGGTCTTCGAGATCGAGGACATCATGCTCAACACCCTGGGGATCGCCTTGGGATGGGCTTTGTGGCGCGCCGGCCACCATCTCTTTCCCAATCTCACCGGAGGTTCGAGCTCGCCCCGGTGACCCCGCCCCAGTCATCCCCCGCCAATGGGTGTCCAGAGCAGGGTGTCGGGGTGAAACTGGCTCCAGGCGAACCAGAACGCCTGGTGGGACGGAAGCTCCTCCCCCCCGCCATCCAGAGTCCGGAACCCACCGCCATCGCTCACCACGGTGACCCCGCCCAGCCCGATCTCCTCACCCCGGCCTAGAGACGCTCTGATCTGATCGACCGGGAAGGCAACCGGGCCCTGGTCGGTGACCACTCCCACCACCTGAGCCTGGACGGGGAGCCGGGGATCGACCGGGCCCACCGGGAAGATGGGACCGGCGTCGTCGCGTCCTCGGAGCGGATTCTCGGGGTAACTGCGCCCGATGCCACCGCCCTCGGCGACGATCCTGGTCTGCGGGTGAGCCTCCTTCCACTCTCCCCAGAGACTGGAGACAACGGTGGTCTGTTCGAGCTGGAGAGCGGTACGGCGAAGGGGACCGGACAGGGCCCTTCCGGTGAAGGTGTCGAGCACCGATCGGCTGACCAGGTCGTACATCACCTTGTTAGAGCGGGAGAGAAGACCCGAGGTGCGGAGGACGATGGGGTCTTCATGCCCGTCGGTGAAGTAGGCCTGGGCCGAGCCGCAGAGGGTGCAGTAGGCGATACCGAGGCGGCGACCACCGATGGTGATGTTGACCATCTCATGGACCTCCATCATGTTCCTGGGGAATGCCACCGCTTCCCCACCGACCACCACCCCGAACACCACACCGGCATCGGGATACCAATCACCATCTGCCGCCTCGACCAGGAGGGGATCGTCTAGGGCGGGTATGCAGCCCCGCAGGCACGGGGTGAGGGAACCCAGCGGACGGTCGTCGATGAAGACTCCGCCCCATGACATCCAGCGCCAGTCGATGTCGGCCTCGGTGTCAGAGAAGAATGGCTCCCATTTCGGCTCGACTAACAGGAAGAGCTTCTCTTTCAACTCCTGATAGCCAGGAGGGGCCGGCAGGTCCCAAGCCAGCAGATGGTCGGTGATGCTCCGCCAGCGACTCTCGGCGAAGGATGGATCAGTCGAAGGATCCACTCCGGTGAGAGCGAAGAAGGCGTTGACCAGCTCCTCCGCCGGCCTCCCAACCTGGAAGAAGCGAAGCAGGTCGGCGACCAGCCAAGCCATCCGGGAGTCGCCCGACGAGGCGACTTCGCTCAGGGCCTCGAGGTCGAGGTCGAGGTCGGCGCTGGCGATGAGCCGTCGGGCTGCCGAGGCCACCGGTTCGGAGAGACTCCCATCGGGGAACGTCGGGGCCGGAGCCAACTCGAACCCGCGCGCATTGATGATGGCTCCGGGCTCAGTGATGTTGGTCGGCGGGGTGGCCGTGCTGGTGCATGACGCCAGGAGCACCCCGACAACCAGGAAGCCGACAAGCCGCACCATGCCTTGGGAACGGCATCCCCACCGAGGTTTGTTCCCGCACCACCGGAGCGCCGGACGCAGTTTCTTGTGTCCCCCACTAATACACGACCAGGGTGTCGAGGGGGCTGTCCAGGGCGAGGGCCCGACTCTCCCAGTATTCACCGAAGCGGGACTCGAACGAACCGGGCCTCTCGGCGTAGACCCTTCTCCCCAGGATCTCGGCGGCGACTCTCAGCTCGGCCCGTCTCTGGGTGACCAGCGCGAAGAAGACCGATCGCTCCCGCGGGTTGGGGCACATGTCGGGCCGAGCCCGGAGGAGGTCGAGCAGATCGGCGTGATCGTGGTCTTCTCCGAGGATGAACCCGAGCCTGTCCAGGGTCAGCACCAGGCCCCCGATCACCTCGGGCCACAACGGGACCAGGAATTCCATCTGGTGACGCAGGCTCTTCACCTTCTTCCGCCACTGGTGGAAGTTGTCGCCGCTGGGCTTGGTGTAGGCGGTGACCATTCGGCGACGGCCACTGGAGTAGGTGGCGTGGAGTCCGGGTCCGATCGCCTCGAAACTGTCCCTTATCCCCATCCCGTAAACGTCGCGGGCATCGGGGTCGGTGGGCCACGAGGAGTACCGGCCGTACGCCTTCTCCAGGTTTTGGACCACTCGTCCCACCAGACTGGGGTCCTCCATGGCCCCGAGCTGGATCACATCTCGGCGCCGTTCGATACGCAGGATCATCTCCTCGAAGGCGCCTTCGGCGAGGAACTCGCCGTAAAGGTCCCGGATGAGGTTGGATGCCGAAGCCACCGCGGTGGCTGACCGGGTCTCTGCCAACATCCGGGATGTTCCCCGCAGAGTCGAGTTCTCGTAATCAAAGACCCGGTCGCCGAGCTCGCCACCGACCAGGTCGAGCAGGGACCGAACCCGCTTCAACGACTTCCGCGCCTGGTGAACCGCACCGGCAAACTCCTCCTCCCCATCGAAGAAGCCTGATGCCGCCCGTTCGAACTGCTCCATCGAGAGACGCTTCACGCCGACCGGAAGACTCTCGGAGCGCCCCAGTTGGAGACGGGGGTCGAGGTCGAGGCGGGCAGGGCCGGTATCGGGATACGTGGCCAGGGCGGTCACCCGGCCAGCGTAATGTCGGGCAACGTGAGATCCGCGGGTCTTCTCCCCTATCGAATCGACCGAAGTCTCCAGGTCATGATCGCCCACCCCGGCGGTCCCTACTTCGCCCGCAAGGACTCAGGGTGGTGGTCGGTGGTCAAGGGGGAGGTGAGGCCGGGGGAACCCGACGACCTCGCCGCCGCCCGCGAGTTCGAAGAGGAGACGGGGTGGGTGGCGCCACGCCAGCCGTGGGTCCCGCTGGGGGAGACCGTCCTCAGGTCGAGGAAGGTGGTGGTGGCTTGGGCCGTCGAGCACCCTTTCGACCTCGCCGACTTCTCGCCGGGGACCTTCCTCCTCCACGGGAGGGAGTACCCCGAGATCGACCGGGTCGAGTGGCTCGAGCCCACCGAGGCACGGACCAAGCTCAACACGGCCCAGACGGTCTTCATCGATCGCCTAGAGGAGCATCTCGGGTTGAATGTGCCACGAAAGGAGTGAGATGAACCCCGAGAAGCCCGTCACTGAGACCGAATGGAGAGTGAAGCTGACCCCCGAGCAGTATCACGTGCTCCGCGAGGGGGGGACGGAAAGGGCATTCACCGGTGAGTACTGGGACTCGAAGAAGCCCGGACTCTACCGGTGCGCCGGATGTGGCATCGAGCTGTTCTCCAGCGACACCAAGTTCGACTCGGGATCGGGTTGGCCGAGCTTTTACCAACCTGTCGACCCCGAGATGGTCGAGGAGGTCGATGACCGCTCATTCGGAATGGTCCGCACCGAGGTCCGCTGCTCCAACTGCGGGGGCCACCTCGGCCATTTATTCGACGACGGTCCCAACCCCACCGGTCTCCGCTATTGCGTCAACTCGGCCTCGTTGGAGCTCGAAGACGCCGAGGACGTCTAACCCGTCTCCCGGTAACGCCGCATCGCCTCGACCAACTCGGCCTCCTGGGGCACCGGCAACGAGTCGTCGAGGGTGAGCCTGCCCGAGATCAGCCCGTCGGTCTCCGACATCTCGGCGTCGAGCGACTGCAAGGCTTGGCGGACACGAGCATTGGATGGGACCACTTCGAAGCGAAATTCCCTCAGCCCGTCGGCCCGGGCCACCGCGACCAAAGCCTGGAGCAGCACGGTGCCCACCCCTCGACCCTGGTAGTCGTCGAGGACGGTCACCGCCACCTCGGCGGAGTCGCCGTCGACGACGATGTATCGGCCCACCCCGACACCGAAGCCGTCGATGACTGCCGCCCAGGCGACGTGCATCCTCTGGTCGACGTCGCTCAGATAGTCCCACTCGCTCTTGCTCAGCCGCTGTCGACCCTGGCCGAAACGGGAGAAGCGGCTGTCGATCGACATCTCGGCAAGACCTTCAACCAGATAGTGCCGGTCGTCAGGAGCAAGGGGGACCAGGAGGGCACCTCCGCCCTTGCGGAGTGGAACCTCGACCAGCGGACGGTCCTCGGGAATCTCGACTCGCATGGCTGTCTCCATTGTCGTCGCCCGGCGAGTTGCCGGGGAGGATCTCGCCCGGGGCGTTAACTTCTGACCATGGCACGGCAACGACTGGCGACGATCACCTCCGACTTCGGGTCGGGCAAACGCGAGTCGCACGACGCCACCCCTTTCTATTCCCGGTTCAGCCCGCCAGTAATCTCCCGGGACGACCAGGTCAGCCCTCCGATTGCGGTCGACCAACTCTTCCATGGCGACGCTCGGGAGATGACATCGGAGCAGGTGGCCGACAGCTCAGTCGCCCTGGTGGTCACCTCACCGCCCTACTTCGCCGGCAAGGAATACGAGAAGGACACCTCACCCGTCAGGGTCCCCGCCAGTTACGTCGAGTACCTGAAGATGCTCCGGGATGTCTTCGCGGTGTGCCGGGACAAGTTGGAGCCTGGGGGGCGGATGGCGGTCAACATCGCCAACTTGGGGCGAAAGCCCTACCGCTCTCTCTCCGCCGATGTCATCGGGATCCTCCAGGACGACCTGGGAATGCTGCTCCGGGGCGAGGTGATCTGGAGGAAGGCGAAAGGTGCCGGGGGGAGTTGCGCATGGGGCTCTTACCTGTCGCCCCAAAACCCGGTACTCCGCGATGTGACCGAGCGGGTGGTCATCGCCTCGAAAGGCCGCTTCGACCGGGCTCGCAAACCTGCCCAGAGAGAGGCCGAAGGGCTCCCCTTCCAGCCCACCATTGAGACCGAGGAGTTTCTCGAAGCCACCGTCGATATCTGGGAGATCGCCCCGGAGAGCGCCACCCGGGTTGGGCACCCGGCTCCTTTCCCGGTCGCCCTCCCCCGCCGCCTCATCGAGTTGTACACCTACCAAGGCGACCTGGTGCTCGACCCGTTCATCGGTTCGGGGTCGACCGCGGTGGCCACGGTGGAGACGTCCCGGCACTACGTCGGGTACGACACCGACGGGGACTACCTCCGTCTCGCCGAAGAGCGGATCGCCGGGGCCCGAGGATGAGAGTGCTGGCGGTTTGCGCCGGGAACATCTGCCGGTCTCCGGCGGCCGCAGCGGCCATCGCGGAGGCCGCCGAGCGCGCCGGGATCGAATTGGACATCGACTCGGCGGGAACCGGTTCGTGGCACGTCGGTGAGCCACCACACCCACAGGTCATCGCCGCCGGAGATAGAGCCGCGCTGGCGATCGACGGTAGAGCACGACGGTTCACCGCCGCCGACTTCGATCGCTTCGACGTGATCCTGGTCATGGATCGTTCCAACCTCCGTCATGTCCTCGATCTGGCACCGTCACTCGAGGCCCGGGCCAAAGTGAGGCTGTTCCGGACTTACGATCCCCATTCCGAAGAGGACGAGGTGCCCGACCCCTGGGGTGGCCCCGACTCCGGCTATGACGAGACCGTTGCCATCGTCCGGTCGGCTGCGGTCGGATTCGTCGACGCCCTGGTTTCCGCAGGCGTGGATTGACCGCCACCTCGCGACCATCAACTCATCGCCGTCGGTCGACCGGGTTTGCCTCTGGTTTGGCCGGAATGTGGTCTACGGTTCGGGCGGCATGAGAAGGTGGACAGAGGGCGTCTTAGCCCTGGCGGTCGTCATCGCCTTCGGGTTGGGAATGTCTCTCTACGCCGGCGAGCGCTCACCGGGTGAAGGGCCCGACACCTCCTCGCCCGTCGAGGCCGACCCGGCGGCGGCGGACCGTGGTGAGACGGTGGCCAACAGCTTCGGATGCCTGGTGTGCCACACCGTCGACGGCTCTTCAGGCACCGGACCCACCTTCAAAGGGCTGGCCGGTTCGGACCGACCGTTGACCACCGGAGGGTTCGTCACGGCAGACGACGACTACCTGTACAACTCGATCGTCGACCCCGGCTCCCAGATCGTCTCAGGCTTCGACAATGTCATGCCCGCCGAATTCGATGCCATGCTCACCGAAGCCGAGATCGACGACCTCATCGCCTTTATCAAGTCCCTTTCTTAGCCTCGCTGCGCTCGGCTGTACTCCGTACCCCGTACCCCGTACCCCGACCGGACACTGGGTCTGGAGCCGGAAGCGAAGACTTGGTCCCACCAGTACCTCCCGATGCTCGTACTTCGTACTTGGTACTTTGACCGTCGAAGTACAAGGTACGGGCAGGAGGCCGTTCCAGGACGTCCAGCCCATCGCCCCCGGCCGCTCCGGCAAGACCCCGGGTGCGGAATATGACATGACCCGACTCAGGTTGTAGTATCCGCTGAGACTCAACTAGCTACCGGAGGTTTGTCAATCATGGCCAGAGCCGTTGGAATCGATCTGGGCACCACCAACAGTGTCATCGCGGTACTCGAGGGTGGTGAGCCCACCGTGGTCCCCAACGCCGAAGGCGGTCGGACCACCCCTTCAATCGTCTCGTTCAAGGAGGGTGAAGTTCTGGTCGGCGAGGTCGCCAAACGTCAGGCGATCACCAACCCCGACCACACCGTCCGTTCGGTCAAGCGTCAGATGGGGACTGACTGGAACATCGACATCGACGGCAAGGAGTACACCGCCCAGGAGGTCTCCGCCCGGATCCTGATGAAGCTGAAGCGTGACGCCGAGTCTTACCTGGGCGACACCGTCACCGACGCGGTGGTCACCGTCCCCGCTTATTTCAACGACGCCCAACGCCAGGCGACAAAAGAGGCCGGTCAGATCGCCGGTCTCAACGTGCTCCGGATCATCAACGAGCCCACCGCCGCCTCCCTGGCCTACGGGCTAGACAAGGCGGACGACCAGACCATCCTGGTCTTCGACCTCGGCGGCGGGACTTTTGATGTCTCGGTTCTCGAGATCGGCGAGGGAGTGTTCGAGGTCAAGGCGACATCGGGTGACACCCAGTTGGGAGGAGACGACTGGGACGAAGCAGTCATCGACTGGCTGGTCACCGGGTTCAAGAACGACTACGGGGTCGACCTGAGCAAAGACCGGATGGCGATGCAACGACTCAAGGAGGCCGCGGAGAAGGCCAAGATCGAGCTTTCGTCGGTTTCCGAAACCGAGGTCAACCTCCCCTTCATCACTGCCACCGACGCCGGTCCCCTCCACCTTCAGGTCAAGCTGAGCAGGTCCGAGCTCCAGAAGCTCACCGAAGACCTGCTCGAACGGACCCGACGTCCCTTCGAGCAGGCGATCAAAGATGCCGGGATCAAGATCGCCGAGATCGACCATGTGGTTCTGGTAGGCGGCTCGACCCGGATGCCTGCGGTCCAGGAACTGGTCAAGGAGCTCACCGGCAAGGACGCCCACAAGGGAGTCAACCCCGATGAGGTGGTCGCCGCCGGCGCCGCCATCCAGGCGGGGGTTCTCAAAGGTGACGTCAAGGACATCCTTCTCCTCGACGTCACTCCTTTGACTCTGGGCATCGAAACCAAAGGTGGGGTGATGACCCGGATGATCGAGCGGAACACCACCATCCCCACCAAGCGCTCGGAGATCTTCACCACCGCCGACAACAACCAGCCCGAGGTGGAGATCGTCGTCCTCCAGGGCGAGCGGGCCATGGCCGAGGACAACAACAGCCTGGGTCGGTTCCGTCTCACCGGGATCCCCCCGGCACCCATGGGAGTGCCCCAGATCGAAGTCACTTTCGACATCGACGCCAACGGGATCGTCCATGTCCATGCCAAAGATCTGGCGACCAACAAGGAACAGAAGATGACGATCACCGGTGGCACTGCCCTCTCCAGCGACAAGATCGACCAGATGGTGAAAGATGCCGAGGCCTACGCCGAAGAAGACGCCAAACGACGGGAGGCCGTGGAGACCCGCAACCAGGCCGACCAGTTGATCCACCAGACGGAGAAGTTGGTCGAGGAGCAGGGCGAGCAGATGACCGACGACGAGAAGACGGCGATCGAGACCGCGGTCGCCTCGCTCAAGGAGACGTTGGAGTCGTCCGACGCCGAGACCGAGACGATCCGGACCCGGATGGACGAGTTGATCCAGGCGAGTCAGGCGATGGCCACCCGTCTCTACCAACAGGCGGCCGCCCAGAGTGCCGACGAGGGCGAGACCCCCAATGGCGAGGAAGACATCGTCGAGGCCGAGATCGTTGACGAGGATGAGTGACCCCACCCCTGGTCCCGGTCCCGGGGAAGAGGCCGTCGGGGCCCTGCCCGCCGAGAAGACGCCGGCGGGCCTCGATCCCCACTCCCTCGGGCTCGATCTCCCCGACGACCCGAGCGAGGCGGTGGACATGCTCCTCGTCGAGCTCCGATCGGCGCGTGACGAGGCCACCACCTACCTCGACGACCTGAAGCGGGTCGCCGCCGATTTCGACAACTACCGGAAACGGACCATGAAAGAAAGTGCCATGGTGTTCGACCGCGCCACCGAACGAGTGGTACATGGTCTGATGCCGGTCCTCGACTCCTTCGATGCCGCTTTGACCACCGAGCCGGTCACCGACACCGAGCGACTCCTCTACTCGGGGATGGTCAACACCCGGGAGCAATTGCTCAAGGCACTCGAAGGTGAAGGCCTCGAAGTGATCCCGACCGTCGGCGACCGATTCGACCCCGAGATCCACGAGCCGGTGGGTGCACCCGGCGGGGCAGGCCCCCTGGTGGTCACCGAGGAACTGCGTCGGGGATACCGGCTGAGGGGCAAGGTGCTCCGGGCCGCCCTGGTAATGCTGGAAGCCGAGGGATGAACCGCGACTGGATCGAGAAGGATTTCTATCAGACCCTCGGGGTCGGCAAAGAGGCGACTGCCGACGAGATCAAGAGGGCCTATCGAAAGCTGGCCCAGAAGCACCATCCTGACGCCAACCCCGACGACCCTTCGGCCGAGGACCGGTTCAAGGAGATCTCCGAGGCATACGCGACCCTGTCCAGTCCCGAACAACGCAAGGAGTACGACCAGGTGCGCCGGGTCGCCGGCTCGGGTGGTTTTGGCGGCTTCAGCGGTGCGCCCGGCGGGTTCGGCGGCCAACAGGTCCGGGTCGAAGACCTCCAAGACCTGCTGGGAGGGTTTGGTGGCCTCGGCGACCTGTTCGGATTCGGTTCAGGCGCCCGGAGCAGACCCACGGCAGGAGCCGACATCCAGACCGAATTGACCATCGGGTTCGACGACGCAGCCCATGGGCTCACCACCGCGGTGACCGTCAGAGGCGCGGCGGCGTGCTCGCATTGCGGCGGCACCGGGGCCGAGCCGGGTACCGCGGTCCACGTTTGTCCCACCTGTGCCGGTCGCGGAGTGGTGGCCCAGAACCAGGGCCCGTTCTCCTTCTCCCAGCCCTGCCCACAATGTGCCGGCTCGGGAAGGATCGTCGAGACACCCTGCCGTACCTGTCGGGGAAGAGGTGTCGAGGACAAGACCCGTCAGGTCAAGCTTCGGGTGCCGGCCGGGGTCAAAGACGGATCGGTGCTGAGACTCCGGGGCAAGGGTGGGCCGGGATCGAACGGTGGTCCCCCCGGCGACATCCTGGTCCGGATCCGCGTCGCCTCCAGCCCGGTCTTCGGGAGAAGGGGCAACGACCTCACCCTCAACGTGCCGATCACCTACACCGAGGCCGCCTTGGGCACCCGGATCGAGGTTCCCACCCTCAACGGTGGGGTGAAGCTGAAGATCCCCGCGGGCACTCCCGGGGGCAAGACCTTCCGGGTCCGAGGAAGAGGGATCGTCCCCGAGACCGGGAAGCCCGGTGACCTCCTGGTGACCGTCCAGGTCGCGGTGCCTTCGAAGGTCTCCCGTGAGGAGAAGAAGCTCCTCGAGGAACTGGCAGCCCTCGAAACCGAGGATCCCCGTGCCCACCTGGGATGATTGGAGTGTCAGATGAGTGAAACCACCAGAGCAGTCTTCGTCATCTCGGTGGCCGCCGAGTTGGCGGGAATGCATCCCCAAACCTTGCGCATCTACGAGCGGAAAGGCCTCATCGACCCGTTCCGCACACCGGGTGGCACCCGCCGCTACTCCCAGGAGGACATCGAGCGGCTCCAACTGATAAACGAGCTGACCAGCGAAGGGCTCAACCTGGAGGGCGTGCGCCGGGTCCTCGCCCTACAGGAGGAGAACCGCCAGCTGAAGAGGAAGCTCGACCGGCTGCGTGACAGATACGACGACATGGAGGAGGAATTCGAGCGTCGTATCGAAGAGGTGGCGCGTTCGTACCGGCGTGAGATCGTCCTCCGCAGCCAGGTCACCGACCTCATGGGAAGAGACCGGTGAGCCCTGAAGCGGCGGTCACCGACCAGTACCAGGGTCCGGTGAGGATCCTGGGCAGCGATGGGATCTTCCTCACCACCGGGTCCGCCGACCTCGAAGACGACCCCGAAATGGGGAGCTGGAAAGGGATGCTCCAGACCTTGCGTGGGGCGGCGGTGGCCGGCAAGGCCCTGGTCGTGGAGATCGAGATCCCCGGTGGCAACCGGGGACGCGCTCAACTCACTCCCGCCGGTGACAGCGAGGAGAGGTCCTACTCCAAGGTCACCGGGCTCAGTGCTGGCTGGCCCTTCTGAGCCGAGACCCTGGCCACCCCTGCCGAAACCGTCGATGACTAGTGCTGTGTCCACTGACGTTGGCGATGGTCAGCTCGAGTCAGGGGCGCCGTCTGGCAAGGACGCAGGACGCAGGCGCACTGGCCCGTTCGTCAAGGACGAGGACGCAGCCAGCGGCGTCATCTGGCCGGGCTGAGCGCGGCGAACGTTTGTGGTCGCAGCACTAGCCGGTGGCAAATACACCGACCAGATCGACCAGGGGCCGCGGGTGCCAAGGAGTTCGTCGAAGGTCCAGACGACGAGGACCAGTAGCTCAGTCGGCCAGCCCGGCCCGAGCCACGCTCCGATCCAACCCGGCGAACGGCTCGATCCCAGCTTCCATGGCGTTGATCGCCGACATCGTCCGCTGGAAGGACGGTGAACCCTCCGGGGTGGGGACCACCACATAGCTGCCCCGGGTGACACTGGTGGGGACCACCTCCAACTGATCGAACCTCCACCCCGCGGGGTGGAGGTTGGCGGTGACCATGGCGATGACCCCGTCGGAGGTGTTGGGCAGGAAGAACTGACCGGATATGAAGTTGCCCAGCCCGTGGACGATGAATTGGTCGCCGACCCGTTCCACCGGCCCCACCACATGGGAGTGGTGGGTGACCACCAGGTCGACGTCCGGTGAGTCGATGAGTTGGTGGGAGATCTCCTTCTGACGTTCGGTGGGCATGGTCCGGTACTCGGTGCAACAGTGCATGCTCACCACCACCAGGTCGGCGCCGAAGAGCTTGGCCCTCCTCGCCCGGGTGAGGATGTCGTCGACATCGAGGAGTTGCGCCATCCACTCCCGACCAGGCGGCAGCCTGAGGCCGTTCAACCAGTAGGTCGCAGAAATGTGAGCCACCCGGGCCCCGCCCACTTCGTGCACGGTGTCGTCCCAACTGGAGAGGACGTCGCTCCACATTCCCGCCTGGCGGAGCCCGGCATCGTCGAGCACCTCGAGGGTGCCGAGTATCCCGGAGATCCCCCGGTCGAGAGAATGGTTGGAAGCGGTGCTGCAACCGTCGAACCCGGCGTAAACCAGGGCGTCGGCGACCTCCCGGGGGGCATTGAACCGGGGATAGGCGGACAGGTTGGCGCTTTCCGGGTCGAGAGGGACTTCGAGATGGCAAAGGGCGAGATCGGCGCCCGAGATCAAGTGGCGCACCGGCTCGAACATGGGACGGAAGTCATAAGGGGAGCCGTGGCCTGCCGCCACCCGGTTCAACCCCATGTGGATCAGGGTGTCGCCGGTGAAGGCGACGGTGAAGGACTGGCCCGCTTTTGGTTGGGGTAAGGCGATGACCGCCGGCCGAAGGTTGACACTGGCGAACGCCGGTGTGGCCAACGACACGACCAGGAGAACCAGAAGGCACCGTCGCACCGGATCAGTCTGACATGGAGCCGGCGTCCCTTACCGGCGGCCCCGGGGTTTTCCCTGACACAATGGGGTGATGAGCCTGCCTATCGGGGAACCGGTCGAGATCGTCGAAGACATCCCCCAGCTTGGTCACAGGGAGATGGAAGGAGACCGTGTGCGTCTCCGCACCCCCGACCCCAGGGCAGATGCCGCGGTCCTCTACCCGGCTACCCACGGGTCGCCCGAGGCCGAGTCGGTTTGGACCTACATGGGCTACGGCCCCTTCCCCGACCCGGGGGCGATGGC
This sequence comes from uncultured Acidimicrobiaceae bacterium, assembly GCA_964479135.1. Taxonomy (GTDB): domain Bacteria; phylum Actinomycetota; class Acidimicrobiia; order Spongiisociales; family ZC4RG35; genus ZC4RG35. Next base: position 3,357 of record CAYZKF010000003.1, on the reverse strand, counting down.
CGACTGGATCACCGGGACCAGCCGGAGCGAGGACCCGTTGTGGCGTACCGTTGCCGACGGGGACGACCGGGCCGTGGGGATGGCGGCGCTGATGAATGCCGACCCGGTCCACCGGCGGCTGGAATTGGGCCACATCTGGTACCTACCCGAGGTGCATCGCACCGGTGTCAGCACCGAGGCTGCGTACCTGATGCTCGAAGAGTCCTTCGACCACTACCGGTGCCGGCGGGTGGAGTGGAAATGCGACAGTCTCAATGCACCGTCACGCCATGCCGCCCTCAGGCTGGGTTTCGGTTTCGAGGGGGTCTTCCGCAACCACATGATCGTCAAAGGCCGCAACCGGGACACCGCCTGGTACGCCATGACCGAAGAAGAGTGGCCTCGGGTCAGGGAAACCCTGAGGAAATGGCTCGACCACCTCGATCCCAAGCCCTCCCTGTCAGAGATGATGGGACGCCGCGACGACGGCTGACCGGAAGCGCCGTTCGCCCCGGGGCACTAAGCCAGGACCAACGCGCCGTCCTCGACGGTCACCTCGATGGTGTCACCGTCGCCATAGCGGCCTTCGAGGAGGGCAGTCGCCATCGGGTCGACCAGCTGGCGCTGGATCACCCGCTTTAGGGGGCGGGCGCCGTAGGCAGGGTCGTATCCCAACTCGGCGAGAAGATCGAGGGCCCCGTCGGTCACCTTGAGAGCCACCTGGCGAGACCCGAGTCGCTCGACCACCGCCTCCAATTGGATGTCGACGATGCGGCGGAGGTCGGACGGGGTCAGCTTGTCGAAGACCACCATCTCGTCGATACGGTTGAGGAACTCGGGTCGGAAAGTGTCTCGCACCACCTTGAGCACCCGATCGGAAACCACCTCGCGGGGCAGATCGGGGTCGATCATCTCCGAGCCCAGGTTCGAAGTCATGATCAGGACCGCGTTGCTGAAGTCGACGGTCCGGCCCTGGCCGTCGGTGAGACGCCCGTCGTCGAGAAGCTGGAGCAAGACGTTGAACACGTCGGGATGGGCCTTTTCCACCTCGTCGAAGAGGACCACCGAGTAGGGCCGGCGGCGGACCGCCTCGGTGAGCTGGCCGCCCTCGTCATAACCCACATAACCGGGCGGCGCTCCGATGAGACGGCTCACCGAGTGTTTCTCCATGTACTCCGACATGTCGATCCGGACCATGGAGCGCTCGTCGTCGAAGAGGAACTCGGCGAGCGCCCGGGCCAGCTCGGTCTTGCCGACACCGGTAGGACCGAGAAAGAGGAATGAGCCCACCGGTCGGTGCGGATCGGCGAGGCCGGCTCGGCTGCGTCGCACCGCGTTTGCCACCGCCGAGACCGCGTCATCCTGGCCGACCACCCGACGGTGGAGATGATCCTCGAGGTGGATCAGCTTCTCGGTCTCACCCTCCATCAGCTTGCTCACCGGGATCCCGGTCCATCTGGCGACCACCTCGGCGACATCGTTGTCGGTGACCTCCTCGGACAGCATCGACCCTCGTGCGTGGATCTCGGAGAGGTCGGCCTCCTTCTCGACCAGCTCGGCGCCGAGGCTGTTCATCGTCCCGTAGCGAAGCTCGGCGGCGCGGGCCAGGTCTCCGGCGCGCTCCGCCATCTCCGCCTGGGCGCGGGCCTCCTCCATCTCCGCCTTGATCCGTCTTAGCTCGGCGATGGCTTCTTTCTCCAGATTCCACCGCGCGGAGAGACCGTTGATCTCCTCGGTGAGGTCGGCGATCTCGGACTCGACGCCTTCGAGACGCTGGCGAGACACCGTGTCGGTCTCCCTGCGGAGTGCCTCCCGCTCGATCTCGAGCTGGATCCGGCGTCGTGACAATTCGTCGATCTCCTCGGGCATCGAATCGATCTCGATACGGAGCCGTGAAGCCGACTCGTCGATCAGGTCGATGGCCTTGTCGGGGAGGAAGCGGGCCGGGATATAGCGGTCGGAGAGAACCGCCGCCGCCACCAGCGCTGAATCGGTGATCCGCACCCCATGGTGGACCTCGTACCGCTCCTTGAGCCCTCTGAGTATCCCGATGGTGTCCTCCACCGACGGGGGATCGACCAGGACCGGCTGGAACCGCCGCTCCAGGGCGGCGTCCTTCTCGATGTGCTTGCGGTACTCGTCGAGAGTGGTCGCCCCGATCATCCGCAGCTCACCACGGGCCAGCATCGGTTTGAGCATGTTGGAGGCGTCCATGGCGCCCTCGGCGGCGCCGGCACCGACCAGGGTGTGCAACTCGTCGAGGAAGGTGATGATCTCGCCCTCCGACTCTTTGATCTCCTCGAGCACAGCCTTGAGACGCTCCTCGAACTCGCCCCGGTATTTGGCCCCGGCCACCATCGACGCCAGGTCGAGAGCGACGATCCGCTTGGTCTTCAGACCCTCGGGCACGTCGCCGTCGGCGATCCGACGGGCGAGACCTTCGACGATGGCGGTCTTGCCCACCCCGGGCTCGCCGATGAGGACCGGGTTGTTCTTGGTCCTGCGGGAGAGCACCTGGATCACCCGTCGGATCTCGTCGTCGCGGCCGATCACCGGGTCGAGCTTGCCCTGTCTGGCGACCGCGGTCAGGTCCCTGCCGTATTGCTCCAGAGCGTTCAATGTGGACTCCGGGTCGTCGCTGGTCACTCGACGACTCCGTCTGATCCGTTGCACCGCTTCGAGCACCGCCTCGGGGGTGAGCCCAAGACTGCGGAACAGGTCGCCGACATGACCTGAGGACTCGGCGAGACCGAGAAAGAGATGTTCCAGGGACAGGTAGGAGTCACCGAGTTGCCCGCGGTGTCGGTCGGCGCCGCTGAGGACCTGGCCAAAAGAAGGGCTGGTCGCCACCTGGGCATCGCCATAGACCTTGGACTGGCCATCGAGGAGGCCCTCCAGCGACCGGCGCAGGGTTAGGGGGTCGACTCCGATCCCGTCGAGCACCGGGTAGACGATGCCCTCCTGCTGGGCGAGCAGGGCCAGAGCGAGATGTTCGGGGAGCTCCGACGCGTGATGGGCCTCCTCGGCGAGACGGGTCGCCAGAAGTAACGTCTCCCGTACCCTGGTGGTTAACTTTTCCGCATCCATATCTACCCATTGTGACAGAAAATCTAAGTGTTGTCATATCATATTCGGCTGACCACGCTCGAGAACACCGCTTGACGGATGCGGGCATCACCCGGTATCATGTGTGGCATGGTATCTGGAGGCACCCGACAGGACCGGAGCAGCCAACTGCTCCACGGTGTGCTCGACATGTGCCTGATGTCGATCATCGACGAGGAGAGTTCGTATGGGTACGAGATGGCGCACAAGCTGACCGAGCGAGGTCTCGGGCTGGCCAGCGAAGGATCGATCTACCCGATTCTCTCCCGACTG
>CAYZKF010000002.1:0-26396 GCA_964479135.1 uncultured Acidimicrobiaceae bacterium | reverse complement strand
TTGCCCTTCAGAACATCGCCAACTTCGAAGAGTACGGGGTGAAGAAGGTGATCACCCAGTGCGCCCACTGTTTCAACACCATCGCCAACGAGTACCCCCAGTTCGGGGGGTCTTACGAAGTTGTCCACCACAGCCAGCTTCTCGCCGAGTTGCTCAACCAGGGCCGGATCGACATCCCGCTGCGGGAGGACGGCTCCGCCAAGAGGATCGCCTATCACGATGCCTGCTACCTGGGCAGGCACAACGACGTATATCTGGCCCCCAGGCAGGTGGTGGGTGCCTCGGGCGCGGAGGTGGTGGAGATGCCCCGACATGGGACCAGGTCGCTGTGCTGCGGTGCCGGTGGGGCCCGGTTCTGGATGGAGGAGAAGACTGGCAAGAAGGTCAACATCGAGCGCGCCGAAGAGGCGGTTGCCACCGATGCTGACGAGATCGCGGTCGCCTGTCCCTTCTGTTATGTGATGCTCGACGATGGTGTCAAGGAGTTGGGCCGGGACGAGGTGAAGGTGCGTGATATCGCGATGATCCTCGCCGAGGGTCTGGCTTCGGACGAGGGTGCTTGAGGGCGCAAGTCAGGCTCATCGCGGTCGTCGCCGTCCTGGCGATGACCGGCTGTCAGGCAGCCATCGCTCCCTCGCCCACCGATCCTCCCGGCTCAGCCTCAACCACCACCCTCCTCGAGACGGTGACCACGGTCGGCGCCGCCGAAGGTGTCGGGCGGTTCAGGGACTGTCTCAGCGACCGAGGGATCGACCTCGAGCCGGTGTCGTTGGACGCACAGGGCCGACCCCGGCTCGATCTGGCCATGCGGGGGTTGGACCTGAGCGAGCGGGTCGTGATCGATGCACTGAGCCGTTGTGCCACCCATTTGATCACCGGAGCATTGAGTCTCGAGGATTCGCCGCTGATAAGGGAGGAGTTGGTGAGCCGTCTCGCCGAGTTCGCCGAGTGTGTCCGCTCCCGTGGAGTGCCACGGTTTCCTGACCCGATTCCCGGGTTTTCCGGAGTGGGCTTCGCATTCCCGGTCGAGGAGATCCCCTACGACGATCCTGACCTGGCCACTGCCGTCGAAGCCTGCCGCGATCGCATGATTGAGCAGTGAGGGGGTGTTGGTCGCAGGCAGCCGCCCGTACCATGGTGGTGATGTCCGCCATGCCGACTCCTGTGATCGTCCCCGATACCGACGAGCGGATCGACCTGGACAAACCCTGGCTGGTGGTGGTGTGGAACGACCCGGTCAACACCATGTCATACGTGGTCTACGTGTTTCGCAAGCTGTTCGGGTACGACGAGCGGAAGGCGACCAAACTCATGCTCCAGGTGCACCACGAGGGACGGGCCATTGTCTCAGACGGCCCCCGGGAACAAGCCGAGATCGACTGTTACCGGCTACACAACCACGGGCTTTGGGCAACCATCGAGCAATGAGCCACTTCGCAACCACCGGAGAGGGGATCATTGCCTCGTTCACCGACGAGGAGAGAGCGTTCCTCGGTGATGTGGTTCCGATGCTGGTTGGCGTCGGCGCCTCCGCTGACGATCCGGCAGCGACCCGGCTCAACGTTCCCGTCTACCTTGACGACCCGACCTCCAACGAAGAGTGGTGGCGTCTGATGGGGCCGGAGTTGGGCGATGCCCGCAAGGTCGACCGACGCATCTTTGCCAAAGCCATCGCTGCACCCGGACCGGTGGTCTTCGACGAGGGAGATGCCGATGCATTTCTTCGGGTGGTCAACGAGGCCCGACTGGTCCTTGGTGCCAGACTGGGCATCGAGGTCGAAGAGGATCACGACCGGGTTCCCATGGAGGGGCGTCGCGCTCTCGACTACCTGGGGTTTATACAGGACGAACTAACCGAGGAGTTGACCCGGGCGCTGTGACTTCAGTCGGTGTAGGTTCGACGTCGGTGACCACCGACCCGATAGCGGATCTGAGGAGCGCCACCGGATCGCTCATCTCTCTGTACGCGGAGCGACCCAGCCCTGGCGGTTTCGCTGCCCTTCTCGCCGATCTGCTCAGACCGATCAGAGAGAAGGCGAACCGGGGGGACCGGCGGCTCGTCAAGAGCGCCCGAGGCGACGCCGACCGGATACGTGATCTTGCCGAGGGGTTCGAGTCGGAGGCGGCTCCAGCCTACGCGGTCTTCGCATCGGAAATCGACGACGTCTTCGTGGTGGAGGCGCTGACCCACGAAGTCCCCAATGTCGCCAGGATCGGTCCACGACCCTACATCCGCCCCCTTCGGGTCGCCCCTCGCAGCCTTCGCAGCGGTGTACTGGTCGCCGATCGGGTCATGGCCCGGAGCTTCGTGGTATCGGGGACCATGGTCGATGAGGTCGGAGAGGCTATCCACGCCGACCCGGGAAAGGCCGACTATGGCGGATTCGCCGGATATGAAGAGCAGGCTGCCCGGCGGCGGGCCGTCGAAGCCAGCGGCCGGTTGTGGAAGGCGGCGAGCCAGCGCCTGCTCGACTCCCACCAGCAGCGGCCTGTCGATTATGTGGCGATCGGTGGTCAGGCCGAGATCGTCGACGAGCTGGCCCGATCGCTCCACCCCTATTTGGCCCGCCTGCCCAGAGTGACCTTCCCGGCGCTGCCTTCGGTGGTCACCGCCCAGGCGATCCGGGCTGAGGCCGCCGGCTACGACGTCGAGGTCCGACGTGATCGGCAGAACGCTCTTGCCGGCCGGGTCTGCGACACCGCCTGGAGCGGGGGCAACGCCGTGCTTGGCCTGAGCGCCACCCTCGATGCCGCCAATGTCCAGGGGATCGACACTCTGGTGGTCGCCGGTGGCTTCGACCGCCCGGGCTCGATGTGCCCCCAATGCGAGCATCTGCTCCGGGACGGCACGGTGTGCCCGGTGTGCGGGTCGGACATGGTCCCGGTGGAGGATGTGGTCGCCGCCCTCATCGAGGTGGTGGTGGCCAACGGCGGGAGTGTCCACCAGATCGAGGTCGCCTCGCCCCTGGACAATGAGGGTGTCGGTTCGTTGACCAGGTTCCCCGTGTCAGTCTGAGATCGAGCACACACCGGGGGAGGTGCGATCGGTGTTGGGGTCCCGGTAGATTCCAGCAGGTGTCCACAGCCGCCATCATCCTCGCCGCCGGAGGTTCCCGGAGGCTGGGTCGCCCCAAACAACTCGAGCCGTGGGGCGACACCAACCTGCTTGGCCATGTGGTGACTCGGGCCAGATCGTTTCCAGTGGACGAGGTCTGGGTGGTGCTGGGCTACGACTCGGAGAGGATTCTCGACGAGACCGACTTGGGTGAGGTCGGTGTCATCGACAACCCGGAGTGGGCCGAGGGGATAGCGTCGTCGCTCCGGGTCGGGCTCGACGCTCTGACCCGACTCTCCCGCTGCGAGAGGGCCTTGATCTTGATGGGGGACCAACCCGAGCCCTCGCCCGAGATCGTTTCCCAGCTTCTCGAATCCCATGTTCGTTCGGGAAAGCCGGTCACCATCCCCAAGTACCGGTACACCCTGGGAAATCCGGCGGTGGTGGAGCGGCCGCTGTGGTCGCGTCTCATGTCGCTCGAAGGGGACGAAGGGGCGATGCGTCTGTGGCGCGCCCACCCCGAATGGGTCAACGAGGTGTGGTTTGCCGACAACGCCCCCCGCGACGTGGACACCGACACCGACGTCGACGAGCTGCGACCCCGACCCGGTGCCTGAGTCACCTCGAAGACGATTGTCTAGAGTCGGGTCGGCCACCAAGGGCCCGCCACCCAAACTATGAGTGTCGTCGCTTCGGGGTTCGACGCTTCTGGCGGCGTCGAAGTGCTCGCCGCAGCCCGGCTGCGACGGTGCGCTTCCTCTTGCCAGACGGCGTCGATGGCTCGAAGATACGCGCACCATATTTGGGCGACAGACCACTCGTCAGCGGAGAAAGGGCAGATGGCTCGAATCGATCAGGTCGCCGGGATCGACCACAAGAGGGCGACCAAACTGCGCAAGACGGGGATCCGAACCTCAAAGGCATTGATCGAGCACGCTTCGACGCGGAGAGGTCGGACCGAGTTGGCCAAGGCCACCGGGCTCAGCCAGAAGGACCTCCAGATTTGGGTTCACCATGCCGACCTGCTCAGGGTTCCGGGCGTCGGGTCGGAGTACTCCGAGCTCTTGGTGGCGGCTGGAGTAGACACCCTGCGCGATCTGCGGCGCCGCAACCCCACCGCCCTCGTCGCCAAGATCATCGGTCTCAACGGGTCGGCTCGGGTGGTGAGTCGGCTTCCCACCGAGGCTATGGTCGAAGGTTGGATTGCCGCTGCCGGTGATCTCGATCCGTCGATCTCTGCCTGATTGCCAACCCGATGACCCCCACCTATCCAAGCGTCGCCGACCTTCGCAGCCTGGTCGGGTCGGCCAGCTATCCACTGGTATCGATCGTGGTGCCCACTCAGCGCATCTCGTCGAGTGACGCCGATCGGATCGTGGTGAAGAACGCGGTCGCCGAGGTGACGGCGAGGCTCGAGGAGGAGGGCTTGGAGAAACCCACACTTCGAGCCATCACCGAGAACCTGAGCGGCGTGGTGGAGACCCTCGACTACAGCCACATGCGGGACGGTCTCGCCATCTTCGTCAGTGAGGGTTCCGCTTCGGTGTTCCACCTCTCCTTCGAGCCACGACCTGCGGTCACCGTCGACAGCACCTACCTTCTCAAACCGATCGTCCGTCAACTCAATCGGGAACAGCCGTATTACCTGCTTGCCCTTTCGGAGCGGCATACCCGATTGTGGGCCGGGGTCCGTGACCGGCTGGAGGAGATTGAGGGCGGCGGCTTCCCTGCCGAACATGTCGGCGTGGGTGGAGCAACCGCGATTCCCACCGGCTACGGGAAGCGTTCGTCTCAGCTGCGCGACGAAGGGCATCGCCAGTTCTTCAGACAGGTGGTGGCCAGCCTTCGGGAGCGCCTCCATCAGGAGAGCCGGCCCATCGTGGTCGCCGGCATCAGGAGGTACCACGACTTCCTCGGCGAGATCGGAGGGCTCGGCGGCGAAACCATTGGCGAGATCATCGGCAACGTCGACCGGGTCCCGGTCAAGGACCTTGGGGAGCAGGCGTGGGCGGTGATCAGGGAGCATCAGGACCGCGATAGGGAGAGAACCCTCATCGAGGCCAGGGATGCCGTTGCCAGCGGCAACGCCACTCGAGGTTTGGACGACACCTACCAGTCGGCTCTGGCCGGTACGGTGAGTCGACTGGTCGCCGAGGAGTCTTATGTGGTTGCGGCGGGTGTCGAGGGAAATGGTCACCTGGTCGTCGACGTCGCCGAGTCGGGGACGGGACCGGGCCACGTCGACGATGCCGTCGACCTTGTCGCAGCCGAAGTCTTGCGTCGGGGAGGCGAGGTCAGGTACGTCGATGACGGTGCTCTCTCCGACCTGGGGCGTGTGGTCGCCCTGCTTCGGTACTAGTGCTCGGGGTACTAGTGCTCCGGCTCGTAAGCTCCGTGCTTGTAGGGCCGGCGGGACGTGCGTGAGACTTGCGAGTCACTGGCCTACCCCGCGCGCGGGGCCGACGGGAATCGAAGAAGGGGCCTGTGAGGGCCCCTTCTTCTCGCTGTCGGGAGAAGCTGAGCTCAGGAAGCCTTGGCGGCGGTTGCCGTCGGGGTCTTGCCCGGGCTCGTCTTGGCCGTCGTTGACGATTTGGTCGTCTTGGCGACCGGCTTCTTGGCGACCGGCTTCTTGGCGACGGGCTTCTTGGCGGCCGGCTTCTTGGCGGCCGGCTTCTGGGCCTCGGACGTGGCGGCCGGCTTGGTCTTTGATCCTGAGTCTTCGGGGCGGAATGAGGTCCGCCAGGTGGCCAGCATGTCCTCGAGCTGGTCGCGGAGCTTGGTCACCTGCTCTTTGGCTTGGTCCAAGTCGACTTTCGAGGAGATCTCCTCGACGACCTTGCCCTCGCTGATCTTGCCGATCACCTTCTCGCCTTCGGCGGCCCAGAGATTGATCTTGGCCTCCGCCTTCTTGCTGTAGCCGGTGGTCTCCTTGTCGAGCTTGCCTTTGAGGGCGCTCATCTGGTCGCTCACCCGGCGGGCGGCGACAACGGGGGCTCCGACGGCTGCGTACATGACGCTCTTTGCCTGCATTTCTCTCACTCCTTGTTTTGGTCCGGCGCCGACCCGTTCGATCTGATCAACGCCCGGTACATGTCGAGTAGCACTTTCTTCTGATCGGGAGCCAGCTTTTCGTCGCCCTCGATGGCCTCGAACACCGATACCGGTGGCAGCTCGTCGTCGATCAACCCCGCCTTGGTGTAAAGCGAGTGGGCCGAGATCTCGAGTGCCCTCGACAGGTTCTTGAGGATCTCGGCCGAAGGCCTGCGGATCCCCCGCTCGATCTGGCTGAGGTAGGGGTTGGAAATCCCTGCCTTGTCGGCCAGTCGCCGAAGGGACAGATTGGTTCGCTCCCGCTGCTGGCGGATGAACTCACCGAGGTCGCTTTGCTTGCTCTCGTTCAACTACAGATAGCATACAGCTAGCTGCTTGCTTTTGCAAGCGGCAAGCAAGCGTCCGAAGTTCGTCAACCCAGAGCTTGGCCGATGGCGCTTCCCAACAGCCAGGCCGCCACACCGCCCAGACCGGCGATGACCAGGTTCTCCAATCCGGACTTGACCCGACTGGCCTTGGTGACGTTGGCCTTGACCAGCCCGACCAGGAACAACCCGGCCATGGTGAGAATCGAGGCAACGACGGCGGCCGCGAACACGGTGTCGAATACAGCGAACGGGGCCACCGAAGGAAACGATCCCGCCAGAAAGAGCACTCCGGAGAGCGCCATCGCCCGATACGGCGATCTCCGCTCCTTGTCGACGAACCCGAACTCGAGAGCGGCCATCGCCCGGAGCAGGGCTTCGTCGTTGTCCTCGAATGCGGTCAATACCCCGTCGAGGTGCTCCGATTTGACGCCCATGTCGGTGAAGAACCCGCGGAGTTGGTCGAACTCGGCGTCGCGGAACTTGACGATGTGGGTGCGTTCCAGAGCGAGTTCGGCGGTGAGGACTTCGTCCTGTGACTTGGTGGCGAGGTATTCACCCGCAGCCATCGAGATGGCACCGGCCAGCGCCCCGGCTATCCCGGTGAGGAGGATCTGCTCGGGGATGAGCCCACCGGCGGCGACCCCGATGACGAGGAGATACATCGAGACCAGACCATCGTTGACCCCGAGGATGATGTCCCGCCAGTACTGCCGGGACTCGCCGATATGCGGTTCGTAGCCCGGGGGGTGGGACGGGTCGGCTTTCATCGGCGTCGATCGTAACCGTGGCCATCAGTGGTCTAAGCCCGTCAGATAACTACCGTGCCTGGGACTTGGAGCCCCGATGATCATCGTGATGCACCCCGACGCCACCGGTGAGGAAGTGGCCGGGATCGTTGACAGACTCAGATCGCTGGGCGCCGACGTCCACGTCTCGACCGAGGGTGGTCGCACCGTGGTCAATGGGACCACCGAGTCGCGTCTCCAAGACGAGGCTCCATGGGAGGCGCTCGCCGGAGTGGAGAGGGTGGTCCCTGTGGTCCGGGGAGGGCGCCGGGTCGGGCGCCAGTTCAAGCCGGAGAGCACCGTCGTCACAGTCGGCCCGGCCTCGATCGGTGATGGGGGTCTCACCGTGATCGCCGGCCCTTGCGCCGTAGAGAGCAGAGATCAACTCCTCAGGACCGCTGAGGCGGTCAAGGCGGCGGGAGCCACCATTCTTCGTGGCGACGCCTTCAAACCGCGCACGTCTCCCTACACCTTTCAGGGGCTGGGCAAGGCCGGGCTGGAGTTTCTCGCCGAGGCCCGGGAGGTCACCGGGTTGCCTTTTGTCGCCGAGGTCCTCGACCCGCGGGATGTCGAGATGGTTTCGTCATATGCCGACATGGTTCGGATCGGGACAAGGAATATGTCCAACCACGCCCTGCTCAAGGAAGTGGGTAGGCAGGCCAAACCGGTCCAGCTCAAGCGGGGTCGGGCGGCGACAGTCGGCGAGTGGATCGACGCCGCCGAGCACGTGCTCCACGAGGGCAACCGCCAAGTCGTCTTGGTGGAACGGGGGATACGCAGCTTCGACACCACGGCAAGGAACACCTTGGACATATCCGCGGTCCCACTGGCCAAGACCCTCTCCCACCTTCCGGTGATGGTCGACCCCTCCCACGCCGGCGGTCGGCGTGACCTGGTGGCGCCTCTGGCCCGAGCGGCGATCGCCGCTGGCGCCGACGGGGTCATGGTCGACGTTCACCCCACGCCACACCAGGCTCTGGTCGATGGCATCCAGGCGTTGCGACCCGAGGAGTTCGAGAGCCTGATGGCCGAGTTGAGGGCCGTGGCCCGGGCGGTGGGTCTCAGGGTCTGACCACCGAGCCCGATCGGAGCGAGAGACCACCAGGGGATGTCTACCAGGCATCCCGGGATCACTCATAGAACAGGTTTTCGAAGGTGCGTCGCGTCTTCCGGGTGTGTCGCCGGTACTGCTCCCAGAGCTCGGTTCTCCGGTCGAAGCCGAGGCTGGCGGCAAGTCGGCCGAGAGGTTCGGGATCGGAGGGGAAGAGATCGCCGGCCTGGCCCGTCTGCAAGTGGAGCCGAAGCCGAACCCGGGTGAGGAACAGATACGACTCGTGGAGGGTGCGGAAGTCGTTGGAGCCCAGGATCTCGGCCCGGTGTAGGGCGTCGAGTGCGGCCAGGGTGCCGGTCGTCCGGAGTTCGGGTATTTCTCCTCCATGTCGAAGTTGGAGAAGTTGGGCGAGGAACTCGACGTCGGTGAGCCCACCCGGGCCGAATTTGAGGTGGTTCGCCGGGTCTTCCCCGGTCGGGAGTCGCTCCGCTTCGACTCTGGCCTTGACCGATCGGATCTCTCTCGCCACCTTGTCGTCGAGCCCGGAGCTCCACACCACCGGCTCGATCAGGGCGGCGAAGTCGGAGAGGACCGCCGGATCCCCGGCGGCGGGCCTCGCCTTGACCAGGGCGAGGATCTCCCACGCCTCGGCCCACTCCCGGTAGTAGCGTCGGAAGCTGTCCACGGATCGGGCCAGCGGGCCTTTCCGGCCCTCCGGTCGCAGTTCGGTGTCGAGCTCGTAGCCATCCCCGTGGCGGCCGGGCTCAGAGATGACCCGGCCCAGATCGGTGGCCAGGCGGAGAGCGCGGTCGCGGTCGGCATCGTCCGAGTACACGTATATCAGGTCGATGTCCGAGCCATAGGCAAGCTCGCGTCCACCCCACTTGCCCATGGCGATCACCCCGAACCCTTCGGGCACACCTCCAGTCAGGGCGTGGAGGCCCCCGGCGATGGCCGCGTCGGCGCTGTCTGACAGTGACTTGATGGTGAGTTCGGTCGATGCTTCGCCGAGAACGTCTCGAGCGGCGATACGCAGCTTCCGGCGGCGGACGAACCTCCGGATGGTCCCCACCTTGGCATCTGGATCGGGTCGGGAGTCGAGGAGCCCGATGAGGCGGTCGGTTGCGCCGGGGGCGTCTCGAATGTCCCAGAGCAGGTCGTCGTCGGCGAGACGGGGGATGAATTCCGGAATTCGGTCGATGAGGACGCCGAGGAGTCTCCCGGTGCCGAGTAGAAGGCTGAGTCGTTCTCCGGCGATGGGGTTGTTCTGCAGAAGAGTGACCAGCGCGCCGTGATCGGTGGTGTTGGCCAGGAGGAGTCGCATCTGGGTGAGACCCAGGTCGGGGTCGGGGGACAGGGAAAGCCAGTCGAGGAGGAGGGGGAGCACCTGCTGCATCACCCTCGACCGCCGGCTGAGCCCGCTGGTCATGTCTTCGAAGGCTCTGGTCGCGGCAGCCAGGTCCCTGAAGCCCAGGGCGCTGAGTCGGAACCTGGCGTCCTCCGGATCGAGTCGAGCTGTGGTCACACCGGCGAGGGAGTCGAGGATCGGCCTGAAATAGAGCTTCTCGTGCAGATCCCTCACCTCTCGCCGTACCTGGGCGAGCCGCCGGTCGAGATCACCGATGGGGTCGGTGATGAAACCCATGCTCCTCCCGATCCGCTCCCGGTCTTCGTTCGACTGGGGCAGGGTGTGAGTCTGGGTCAGGTCCCAGAGCTGCAACCGGTGCTCCAGGGTGCGGAGGAACCGGTAGGCCTCGGAGAGGCTGGCTTCCTCGTCGGGCTGGATATAGCCGTGTTCTCCCAGAACAGCGATGGCATCGAGAGTGCCGGTGACCCGCAGGTCGGCGTCGAAGCGGCCGTGGACCAGTTGCAGTATCTGGACGGCGAACTCGACATCCCGGATTCCCCCGGGTGATCGTTTGATGTCCCGGGCCGGTGCCTCCTCCTCAGCCCTGGCCTTGAGCAGACGGATGCTCCTCAGCGCCTCCGGATCGAGGCCGCGCTCCCACACCACATCGTCGGCCATCCGCCGGAAGCGTTGTCCCAGGTCCGGGTGACCTGCAGCCGGCCTCGCCTTGAGCAAGGCCTGCAGCTCCCAGGCCTCGGCCCAGCGGTCGTAATAGGACTTATAGCTGTCGAGACTGCGGCTCAGTGGTCCCATGGACCCCTCAGGTCTGAGGTCGGCGTCGACGACGAGCGCCGTCCCCTCGAAGGTGGGTGAGGAGAGATCGGCCATCAGCCGGCCGGCGATGGCGATTGCCGCGGCTCTCCCCTCGGTCTCCCGACCCTCCGGGGCTTCGTGGACGAAGATCAAATCGATGTCGGAGTAGTAGTTGAGCTCTCGGGCCCCCCACTTCCCCATGGCGATCACCGCCAGCTCGAGCTCGGTTCCCAGCGGGTGTCGGGAGGCGAGATCGGCCGTTGCCCTCTCCAGGGCTCCGGCCACCAGGTCGTCGGTCGCGTCGGAGAAGCGAGCCGTGGCCTCTGCCATGTCGGTCAGCCCGAGCAGCTCGTCCCCGGCTACTGAGATCAGGTTCGACCGGAGCACCATCGGGATCGAACCGGGGTCGGCTTCTCCGAGAAGCAGCCGAGGGTGAACCGCCAGGGCAGTTCCCAGAGCCCGGCTTATCCCACAGATGGCGGCTGCCCTACTCATGGCGTCAGGGTCGGCGACAATCGAAGGGTCGGCAGCGAGGACTGTCAATAGCCGGGCTTTGGCTCCCTCGGGGTCGGCGGTGAGAGCGGTGGCGGCCTGGGCCGCCTCCAGCCTCGCCTGGTTGGCTCCTGACGTCGAGCGCTCGATCACAGTTGCAGGCTATGACGACTGGTGGACGAACCACCACCGCGTAACGTGTCGGCCATGACTCTTCGTATCGCCGGAGCCCAACTGAATCTGCGGGTGGGCGACATAGCCGGAAACGAGAAGCTAATCGCCGACGCCATCGCCGGAGCCCAAGCTGCGGGGGCCGACGTGCTCCTCACCCCCGAACTCGCCCTCACCGGGTATCCGCCCGAGGACCTGGTCCACAGGTCTGACTTTGTCGCCGCCAACCGGGAGGCGTTGCAACGCCTGGCCGCGCTCACTGGCGATGTCATGGCAGTCGTGGGCTTCGTTGCCCCGGCCGATTCGGGCCACGCCGGCGCCGAAGACTCCTGGACGCGCGAGGTGGCCAATGCCGCCGCGGTGCTGAACCGAGGTCAGGTCCTCGGCGTCTACCACAAGGTTCTCCTCCCCAACTATGGCGTCTTCGACGAGGACCGGAACTTTGCGCCGGGGACCGCTCCGGGGAAAGTGTGGGAGGTCGCCGAGCATCGGGTTGGTGTGTCCATCTGTGAGGACATCTGGGTACCAGATGGTCCCCCGGCCCGACAGGTCGCCGCCGGTGCCCAGGTGTTGTTCAATATCAACGCCTCGCCATACCACCGGGGCAAGGCCAGGGAGCGGGAGCAGATGCTTGTAGACAGGGCGCGGGCGGCGGTTGTCCCTGTGGTCTATCTCAACCTGGTCGGGGGTCAGGACGAGCTGGTCTTCGATGGTGCTTCGGTGGTGATCGACGCAGATGGCCAGGTCATCCATCGGTCACCACAGTTTGAAGAGGACTTCTTCGTCGTCGACATCGATGTCACCCCGCCGTCGGGAGGATTGGCCGAACGGGCCGAGGCCCAGGGCCACACCGGCGGGTCCCAGTCGTCTGCATCGCATGGGGGGATGGTGACTCCACTTCTCGATCCGGTGGAGGAGGTCTATCGGGCACTGGTCACGGGTCTTGGCGACTATGTCCGGAAGAACGGTTTTCGGGGTGTCGTGGTCGGGCTCTCCGGGGGTATCGACTCCGCCCTCACCGCGACCATCGCCGCCGACGCCGTCGGGCCGGAATCGGTGTGGGGGGTGGCCATGCCTTCGCGGTTTTCCTCCCAACACTCGATCGAGGACGCCCGTGACCTGGCTGCCAACCTCGGGATCAGGTTCGAACTGGTGTCGATCGAGGAGGTGTTCTCCGCCTACCTGGGCAGTCTCGGTGGAGTCTTCGCCGGCACCGAGTTCGGGGTCGCCGAGGAGAACCTCCAGGCGAGGATCCGCGGTGCGATTCTGATGGCCCTCTCCAACAAGTTCGGGCACATGGTGGTGGCCACCGGGAACAAGTCGGAGACCGCCACCGGCTATGCCACTCTCTACGGCGACATGGTGGGTGGCTTTGCAGTGCTCAAGGACGTTTTCAAGACCCTGGTCTACGAGTTGGCGCGGTGGCGGAACAAAGATGGCGAGGTGATCCCTCAGGGCACCATCGACAAGCCGCCTTCGGCTGAGCTTCGGCCCGACCAATTCGATTCCGACAGCCTTCCCCCATACGACCTCCTCGATGCCATCCTGGAGCGGTATGTGGAAAGAGATCTCGGCGTCGGCGCCATCATCGCCGACGGTTACGATCGGGAACTGGTGACCCGGGTGGCGACCATGGTCGACCGCAACGAGTACAAGCGTCGTCAGGCGGCCCCCGGGGTGAAGATCACCACCAAGGCGTTTGGCAAGGATCGACGCCTTCCCATCACCAACGCCTACCGGCCGGGTGCATCGTGACCGGGACCACTCCTGTCCTCATCAATGGTGAGCCTTCGGACGGGAGGATCCCAATCACCGACTCCTCGGTGCTCCGGGGGGACGGGTGCTTCGAAGTGATCAAGGCTTATCGGGGCACGCCTTTTCGTCTCGACGACCACCTCGAACGTCTCGAGTTGAGCGCCCGCGCACTCGAAATCGAGCTGCCTTCGTTGGCCGAGTTGGCCCGATGGGCCAGGGAGACCGCAGAAGCGGTAGGTGACGGTGCGGTGAGAATGGTGGTGACCAGGGGGTCGAGTGTCCCCGGCGTCCCCGGTGAGTCCCTGGTCATCGTTTTCGGCCATCCCTGGGCCGGGACGGACACTCCAGCTCGGCTTCTCCCAGTGGTGGCTCCGTGGCATGCCGCCGGGGTCGAATGGGACCTGGCTGGGGCCAAGATCACATCGTACGCGCCCAATATGGCCTCGACGAGACGGGCCCACCGTCAGGGTTTCGACGATGCCCTCCTGGTCACCACCGACGGGGTCATCCTGGAAGGGCCCACCTTCACCGTTGGGTGGGTGGTCGACGGTGTCATGGAGACACCCCCGCTCGACCTGGGCATTCTCGATTCGATCACCCGCCGGGTGGTTCTCGAGTCTGCCGTCGAGCTGGGGATCGACATCGTGGAGACCCGATCTCCTTTGGCCAGGCTGGACGCCGCCGTCGAGGTCCTGGCCTTCTCCACGATCCGGGAGGTTCAGTCGGTGGCGGCGGTTGGGGACCGGGTGTTTGCTCCGGGCCCGGTTACCGCACGACTCCGGTCGGCCTTTCTAGAGAGGGTCGGGGGTTGATGGCCGGCAGGGAACCGGCGATCCCCCGGATACGTTGACCCGTCATGATCGCCGCCAAGTCAGTCATCTCGGTCGTGTCGTTGGCTTTGATCCTTGTCGCCTGTGACGACGGGGAGACAACCCCCTCGACCTCGACCACGGTGTCCACACCGAGCACCACCGCTCCCGGCGCCTCGACCACGACGACGGTGCAAGGACAGACCAGCACCACTCTCCTCGGCCAGGTGATAACCGACTATCAGCGGGTGGCCCGGCTGCCCACCTCCAACGGAGAGATCTTCCACCTGGTGATTCCGGTTGGCGGCTATACCGATATCGATCTGTACAACTTCCTCGCCGACCTAAAGCAGGCCGACCCCGGTCTGTGGGGAGCCGAGGTGTTCGATCACCCTGACGCCCCGGGTGCGTTCGCGGTGGCTGAGAGTGAGAGGACCGAGGAGCAGAGAGATCTGTTGAGTCGTCACCATCTGGTCAGTCTGGTTGCCGGGGACACCATCAGGTATCAGGGCCCGTTCAGCTCATTGCCCGAATCGGTGATCGGCTCCTGAGGCGAGACCCGCTTACAGCAGCAATACGGCAACCAAGAGGAAACCCCCGAAGCCGACCATATCGGTGATCAGGGTGAGGAAGATCGCCGAGGCGAGCGCTGGGTCCTGGTCGAGCTTTCTGAGCAGGAGGGGGATCCCCGACCCTGCCACCGATCCGACTATCAGGTTCATCAGGGTGGCGATCGCCACCACAAGGGCCACCATCCACGGGTCGGTGTCGGAGTGGAACACACCGGAAGAGAGAAGGCTCACGGTCAGCCCGCTTGCTGCCGCCGCCAGCAGCAAGCCGTTTAGCCCCCCAACTCCAATCTGCCTGGCGAGGATTGCGGGAACCTGACCCCCGGGGACATCGTCTGAGGCCAGAGAGCGGATCATCACGGCAAGGCTCTGGTTGCCGCCGTTGCCACCGAGAAGGGCGATCAGCGGCATGAGCGCGGCCAGGACCGGCTCCCGACTGATGATCCCGGTCTGGGCCTCCACCACGAAAGCGACCACCAGGGCGAGAAGCAGATTGATGAGCAGCCAGGGAGCCCGCATCCGAAAGGACACGGTGATATTCGTGTACACGGTCTCGCCGGGACCGGCACCGACCGCGGCGGCGAAGTCCTCCGAGGCCTCGTCTTGGATGGCCTCCATCACCGCTTCGGTGGTCACCATCCCCACCAGAAACCCGGTGTCGTCGACCACTGGCACCCCGAAGAAGTGGTACCGCTGGCAGATCTCGGCCACCTCCTCGCGGTCGGTGAAAGGGTTGACCGACACCGGGTCGGCGATCATCACATCGGCGAGTGGGGAACCGGGCCTGCGGAACACCAGGTCGCGGAACGAGATCACCCCGGCGAGGCGGCCTTCGTCGTCGACCACGTAGACATAGGAGAGGTCTTCGTACTCGTCATGGAGTTGGCGGATCCGCTCGATCGCCTCCCCGGTGGTCAGGCCGAGGGGGAGACGGGCGATGTCGGTGGTCATCAGACCACCGGCGCTGTCCGGTGGATAGGCGAGGAGATTGCGGACCTCCTCCTCGGCCTCATTGGTCATCGCCGCCAGCAGGTTTTCTTTGACGTCCTCGTCGAGCTCTCCGAGAAGGTCGGCGGCGGCATCGCCTGTCATCTCGCTGAGGGCGGCGGCCAGGCTGGCCACCGGGAGATCCTCGATCAGTTCCGCGGCCAGCTCCGGGGCGATTTCTTCTAGGACCTCGGCGGCGTCGGGGGCGGCGAGCCCGGCGAGGAGCCCGGCGACATCCTCCTCGTCGAGTTGCTCGAGAACGTCGGCGGCATCACCTGGGGCGGCTTCGGCCAGAGCCTCCCACTCCTCGGGGTTGGCCCCCAGGTAGTCGGCGACCTCTTCGGGCTCGCGGCGGGCGAGGTCGATCAGTGTTCGTGCAAGTTGGCGCGGGCTTCGAAGCCGAAGTCTCATGCTTACCCCGGGAGGGAATGACGGCCGTCAGGCTAATGCGGAGTTCAACCGTCGAACGGCCGCACCGCGGTCACCCGAAGGGTGAAGACACCGGCCGGTGCCTCATACGAGACCTCGTCTCCCACGCCGGCGCCGAGAAGGGCCGCCCCGACCGGGCTCGACGGCGAGGCGAGGGCCATCCCCGGGACCTTGTTCTCCTGTGGGGCGACGAAATAGTCGACCTCGTCGCCGTCGCTGTCGACCACTGTCACCACGCTCCCCACCTCGACCACGCTGGTCGATGAAGCCTCGCCGACCTCGGCGGTGTGGATCAAGTGCTCCAGCTTGCGGATCCTGGCCTCCATGAGCCCTTGGGCGTTCTTGGCGGCGTCGTACTCGGCATTCTCTCTGAGGTCGCCGTGGGATCGGGCCTCGGCGATGCGATCCTCCATCTCCCGACGTCCTGTCGTCTTGAGCTGCTCCAGTTCCTCGACGAGTTTGTCGAGGGCGGCAGCGGTCAGGAATGTGGGCTCGTCGGTGGTCATCGCCGATTCCAGGGTATTCGAGTCTCCCCGGCTACGCCGGGTGGTTGAATTCCGGGATGTTCACCCCCATCGAGACCGACCGACTCTTGATCAGGGGGTTCACCGCCGACGACATCGACGGTCTGGTGGCCCGTCGAAACCATCCCGAGGTGGCCCGCTACCAGAACTGGGAAGTCCCCTACACCCGGGAAAGGGCGGAGTCGGCGGTGGGCGAGCTGGTAGGGATGGAGGGGCCGGTCAACGACGAATGGTGGATGGCTGCGGTGGTCGACAGAGCCAGTGGTCAGGTCATCGGCGACCTGGCTCTTCACCTGACATGGCAGGGCCGGACCGCCGAGATCGGGTACACCTTCGACCGTTCGCACTGGGGTCGGGGTTACGCCATCGAGTCGGTGGAAGCCCTGGTCGGATATCTGTTCGAAGGCCTCGGAGTGACCAGGGTGTTCGGGATGCTCCATCCCGACAACCCGGCATCGGCGATGGTCCTGGAGCGGGCCGGGCTTCTCTTCGAGGGGCATACCCGGTCGTCGTTCTGGGTCGGTGATGAGTCATCCGATGACTGGATATACGGGGCGACCCGTGCCGACTGGGAGGCCTGGCGGAACCGGCGGCGAACCCCACCGGACCAGGTCGGTCTCGTCGAGGTGACCACCGACAACGCCTGGCAGGTCTTCGGGCTCAGCACCCACAAGAGCCAGGAGCGATTCGTCGCCCCGATGGCCGCTTCCTTCGCCGACGCCATGTTCCCCGAGATCATCGATGGTGCGCCGGTGGTTCCCTGGATGCGGGCGGTGGTTGCCGACGGGGAGACCGTGGGGTTCGTGATGCTGGCGGTGAGCACCGAACATCATCCCGAGCCCTATTTGTGGCGGCTCCTCATCGACCGGCTTCATCAGCGCCGGGGCATCGGTCAATGGGCCCTGGACCTGGTGGTCGACGATTGCCGCCAGAGTGGCGACGAGACGCTGCTGGTCAGTTGGGAGGAGGGTAAAGGATCCCCGCGGGACTTCTACCTCCGGAACCACTTCGTCCCCACCGGTCGGATCATCGACGGGGAAACCGAAGCCCGACGACAGATCTAGCCTCTACCCGGTGTTACCCGACGAGCGGCTGGAGAACATTGCCCAGGCATTGTCGATCCCGGTGGCCCGCCGTCACATCTTTCTCTGCGCCGATCAGTCCAACGCCAAATGTGCGCCCCGGGAAGTCACCGGAGAGTTGTGGGTGCATCTGAAGAACCGCCTCAAACAGCTGGGACTGGCCACCGCTCCGCCATCCTGGCAAGGAAGGCTCGACGTCGACCCGGTGCCGTCCGCCCCGGGAAAGGGGACCGTTCTCCGCTCAAAGGTGGACTGTCTCCGGATCTGCGAGCAGGGTTGCATCGCAGTGGTCTACCCCGAGGGCACCTGGTACGCCGGGCTGGACAAGCCCAGGCTCGACCGGGTCGTCGAGGAGCATCTGATTGGCGGTGTGCCGGTCGAGGATCTCGTCTTCGCCCGGGGAGACACCTCGTGGTGAGGTGGGCGAGGCGCCTCCTCATTTGGCTGGTGGTGTGGCGGCTTTTCGCCCCCCCGCTCAAACCGCGGTTCAAGCCTCCCCAGGAGCATCCCTGGCGCCTCGGCGGGCGCACCGTCTTCGTCGGGGACCAGGAGTTCCTGGTTCGGGAGACCGGGGCTGAGGATGGCCCACCCGTGGTCCTGGTCCACGGGTTGGGTGGGTCGTCCCTGAGTGAGTGGTATCAGATAGCCCCCAAGTTGGCCGCGGAGCACCGGGTGATCCTGATCGATCATCGCAGCCATGGCCTGTCCCCGGTGGCGAGCAGCCGGTATGAGGTGGAGGATGTCGCCGATGACATCGCCGGGATCCTCGACGAGATGGGCATCGGTGTTGTCGATGTGGTCGGGTATTCGATGGGGGGGACCATTGCCCAGGCACTCGCCTACCGCCATCAGGGCCGGGTCCGTCGCCTTGCCCTGGTGGCGACTTTCGCCACCTACCCGTCGAAGCGTCGCGTCCTCTCGTGGTCGGGTGCCATGCTGACCAGGGGTTGGGAGCGGCTCACCGGGCTGGGAACCCCGGAGGTGAGGTCGAGTTATCTCCTCGCCACCCATGCCGTCAAGCCGGAACACGCCCGCTGGCTTTGGGAGGAGACCCATCGCCGCAACCCCGATGGGGGTGCCCAGGCCACCCTGGCGGTGATCAGGTTCGACTCGCGGCCCTGGGTGGGTCGGATCCAGGCGGAGACTCTGGTCGTGATCCCGGGTCGTGACTTGCTGGTGCCCCCGGCATGGCAGTACCAGCTGGCCGCCTCGATCCCGGGGGCGAAAGTGGTCGAGATACCAGACGCACTCCACGAGGTGGTGTGGACCCACACCGAACGGATCGCCGACGTTCTGATCGGGTTCTTCCACTAGTCGCCCGGGGTCAGAGTCAGGGTCGACCGGGCGTTGAGCAAGATCTCGTCGCGGTCCCACAACATCGGTGCCTGGGCACCCTCGGCCCACTCCGGGATCATGTCGTCGTAGTGGCGGTGGAAGGCATGACCTGACTGCCCGGTGGTGTGGAGGTATGTGGAGTCTGACAACGCGCCCAGGTCGATCACCATCCGGAACGAGGGAAGCCAATCGACTTGGTAGCCGGCCGCGGCATCCCACCCCACCGCGTTGACCAGCGAGTTCGATCCCCCAACCCGGGTCGGCGCTCTCCGGTTGAACAGCCACTCGACGGGGGCGATCCCCGAGGACCCGAAAGTCTGGTGGCGGAAGGTGGCGACATGGAGCTTGCCCCATGACCAGTCCCTGGGGTTGGACCCGAGCGTGTCGACCAGCTCCTCGTGGGCTTCGACCATCGACTTGAAAAGGATGTCGTCGCGTGTCTCCAGCTCCGGAGTGGCCACGTCGTCCCACCACACGTTGTCCGCGTCCTCGACCAGGGAGGCGACGACCAATATCCACCTGCTCCCCCCGTATGGCCACGAGTCCTCGGGCAGGTCGTCGTGGAAGGTGTTGGCCAGGATATGGCGCCAGGTCGCCTGGTATGCCGCGGTCCCGGCCGAGTCTCCTCGGGCCTGGTAGGCGTCAGGTCCGGTGGTCCAAGGTCGCAGAGCCGACTGGATGGCCTCGACGCCGGGGTGGCCATCCGGGGGGACGGCGAGGAGGTATGGAACCAGGCTCATCGCGCCCCGGTCGAAGCTGTCGAATTGGAGACGTTGCATCGAAGCGACATCGTGGTTCCCGGCGCCCTCGAGGACCTCGACGATGCGCGCCGCCCGGTGTCCGGGGTCTCCGTCGCTGCCCAGGTAGGGCAGGTCACCCGTCCTCAGGACCGGTTGGTTGGCGGTGGCGATGAACCCTTCTGGTGGGTTGAAGAGGTGGGGCATCTCCTCGAACGGGACCAACCCGATCCAGTCGTATTCGGTGGTCCACCCGGGCACCGGGTACCGGCCGTCTCCGTTGGCCCGAATCGGCACCTCCCCGGTCGAGTGGTAGCCGATGTTGCCCTCGACATCGGCATAGACCACGTTCTGGGCGGCGATGTCCCATAGAGAGACGGCGTCGCGGAACTCCTCGTGGTTGGTCGCTGCGGTCATGCCCTGGATTGCCTCGATCAGAGTCGAAGGCTGCAGTGACTGCCAGGCCAGGGCGACGACATACCGATCCGGCTCCTCGATCGCGGGCGAGCCGGTGAAGTCGTCGTCGTCGAGAAAGATGCCGGAGATCACCGGGCCATGACGGCTGGAGACGACCTCGAAGATATGGTCGTCTCCGCCGGCGACCTTGATTACCTCCTCGCGTCGTTCGAAGTCGACCCACTCACCGTCGACCTGGTACTGCCTCGGGTTGTCGGGGTTCACCCGCTCGATGAAGAGATCCTGGGTGTCGACTGCCTGGGTGGTCACTCCCCAAGCGACGTGACCGTTGTGCCCGACCACGATCCCGGGTGCCCCGGGGAATGTAAAGCCGACCATCCGGTAGGGGCAGTCGTCGGCGCCCCCGAGACAGTGGAGACCGTTGGCGTACCAGATGGCCGGCATCTGGATGGATAGGTGGGTGTCATTGGCCAGGATGGGCATTCCCGAAGCGGTCATCTCTCCTCCCAGGACCCAGTTGTTCGATCCGATGCCTTCGAACCCGCCGCCGGTGATCGCCCACAAACGCTCGGCTGCCCGGCCCGCTTGGAGCAGAGGTCCCACCGCCCCGAGCGGGACCTGGGGAGAATCCACCCCGGTAGTTGCCCGGGAGCCTTCGACGATCACCGGGTGTTCATCCGGGTATCCGGGGTAGAGCCGTTCGACTCGGTCGGAGGGGAGGGTTCGGGCGAGGATGGTGCGATCGATCTCGGCCAGCATGTTCCCGCTCAGGTCCCACGACATCAGCTTGGCCCAGGTCAGGGTGTGGATCGGGGTCCACGGTTCCGGCCGGTACCCGCGATTCTGGAGGGAGAGCACCGCGTATTCCAGGCTGAGGCGGGCTCCGCTCCGCTCCGCCAGATATGCGTTGACACCGTTGGCATACCACTCGAGGAAATTTCTCGACTCGGTGCTCATTGCCGCCAGCTCCCTTTCGGCCAGGGCGGTGAAGCTCAGTGACCTGAGAAAGACGTCGGTCTCGACCAGCTCGGGCCCGAACAGCTCGGAGAGACGACCCGCCCCCAGGTGGCGCCAGAAGTCCATCTGCCAGAACCGTTCCTGGGCGTGGGTGTAGCCCTGGGCAAAGAAGAGGTCGGGGAGAGTTGTGGCAAAGATGTGGGGGATGCCCCAGTCGTCGCGGACGACCTCGACCCGGCCGCTGATCCCGGGGACGCTGATCTCACCGTCGACGTTGGGGAAAGAGCTCCTCACCAGGTAGGCGAGGACACTCGCCGCCGCCAGCCCGACAAAGATGATGAGGATCAGGATCCTCTTCAGCCATCGCATGCCCCGAGGCTATCGGTGAGGCGGGGCCTGTCGGCAGATTGCCTACTCTCGTGTCATGGTCCTGGGCCATGCGATAGGCGGTGGCGTCGCTCTTCCGGCGCCGGTCTGGTACTTCCTGGTGGGCGCCGGGGTTTCGCTCGTCGTCTCTTACGCCGCCTTGGCGGTGCTGTGGCGGGAGCCCAGACTCCAGGACGGGCCCGGATACCGGATGGCGACAGGCCCGAGCCGGTGGGGCCGGCTGGTCGGTGGCCTTGGAATCGTTGCCCTTCTCCTGGTCGTCGGGCAACTATTGATTCCCTTGCTCGGTCTGGAGAGAGACCCGACCCGGCCCACCATCGCCCCGGTCACCGTCTGGGTGTTGTTCTGGCTGGCGGTCCCCTTTCTGGCTTCGCTGGTGGGGAACTGGTATGCCGACCTCAACCCATGGCGCGCCTTAGCCCGGGTGACTCGTCTCGGTGCGGCGGAGAGGCCGCATCTCGTCGACCATCTCGGGGTCTGGCCGGCCGCGGTCCTTCTCTTCTCTTTCGCCGGGCTGGAACTGGTGAGCCCGTCGGCGGGGTTGCCGACCACGCTGGGGGTGGCCGCCCTTGCCTACACCCTGTTTCTGCTGGTGGTGATGGTGGTCATGGGTCGGGAGAGCGGTCTGATCGCCTTCGATATCTTCACCACCTACAACCGTCTTTTCTCGGCGATCTCACCGGTGGGCCGCACCGGCTCGGGCCGCCTGGTCTGGCGAGGCTGGCTCAGGGCCCTGCCCGTCCTACCCGAATGGCCCGGTCTGGCCGGGTTCGTGGTGGTGATGATCGGAACCGTCACCTATGACGGGGCGGTGGGCACCGAGTGGTTCGCCAACCTCACCGAGGGGTTGGGCCACTCCATGGTCGGTGAGATTCTCCTCATGGCCCTCACCGTGGGGGCGGTCGGGTTCGCCTATTTCGGGGCCTCGGCGATGGCGGCCCGTTTCGTCGGCGGTGAGCACACCACCCGGTCGGTGGCACGGCGGTTCGCCCACACCCTGGTGCCCGTCGCCGTGGCCTACGCCTTTGCCCACTATTTCACCCTGATCCTCTTCGAGGGCCAGCAGGTGCTCGCCGCGGTGTCCGACCCGTTCGGGCTCGGCTGGGACCTCTTCGGAACCGCGGGCCGAACCACCACCGTCCTGGTCACCTCCCCCGACCCGGTCTGGTACACCCAGGTGGCGTCTATCGTCGTTGGCCATGTACTCGGCGTCGTACTGGCCCATGATCGTGCCCTCGCCGATTTCGGCGGTGCCGCGGTGCGCTCCCGATACGTCATGCTTCTGCTCATGATCCTTTTCGCCTGTCTCGGTCTTCTCGTCCT
Source organism: uncultured Acidimicrobiaceae bacterium (assembly GCA_964479135.1). GTDB lineage: Bacteria > Actinomycetota > Acidimicrobiia > Spongiisociales > ZC4RG35 > ZC4RG35. The sequence continues at coordinate 3,951 of CAYZKF010000002.1, read as the reverse complement.
GGCGGGATGAGATGAACGGCCAGTCCAAAGAGATGGTTTCCACCATCGCCCCCGGCCGGGGTCGGTTCGGTGCCTATGTGGCGTTGACCAAGCCGAGGATCATCGAGCTCCTCCTCATCACCACCGTGCCCGCCATGGTCCTCTCTGCCGGAAGGTGGCCGGGCACCTGGCTGGTGGCGGCCACTCTCGTCGGGGGCACCTTCTCCGCCGCCGGGGCCAACACCCTCAACAGCTATCTGGATCGCGACATCGACGAGGTGATGAGACGAACCAGACGCCGACCGTTGGTTCGTCACCAGGTTCCCGATGCCCACGCCCTTACCCAGGGATGTCTGCTCGGGGTGGCCGGCCTGGTCTGGCTGGGGGTGACCACCAACTGGCTGGCCGGGGCCATCTCCACCGCGGCGCTCCTCTTCTATGTGTTCGTCTACACGGTCGTTCTCAAGAGACGCACTCCGCAGAACATCGTGATCGGCGGTGCCGCAGGCGCCGCCCCGGTGCTGGTGGGTTGGGCCGCGGTGTCTGGGACCGTCGCGGTCCCGGCATGGGTCCTGTTCCTCATCGTCTTCTACTGGACACCTCCCCATTTCTGGGCGCTGGCTCTTCGCTACCGCGAGGACTACGCCCGGGCCGGGGTGCCCATGCTCCCCGTCGTCGCCGGGGTCGAAGCCACCACCCGTCGCATGCTTCTCTACACCGGTCTGGTGGTAGCGGTCTCGCTGCTCCTCGTCCCTCTGGGTGGGATGTCCTGGGTATACCTGGTGACTGCGGTGGCACTCGGTGCCTGGTTCGTCGGTGACACCTGGAGGGTCCATCGTGATCCCGGCCGTGCCATGAAGTTGTTCGCCACCTCCAACTTCTATCTGGCGGCGTTGTTCGCTTCGGTGATGCTGGACGTGCTGTTGTGAGAAGGCTGACCGTGGTGGCTGTCTTCGCGCTGGCCGCCTGTGGGGGCAGCGCGTCAGTGGTGCCCATGCTTGCCTCCAGCCCGGGGGGGATCGGTGTCGGGTCTCAACGGGTGCTGGTAGCCCTGATCGACGTCGACACCAATCAACTGGCAACCACACCTGACATCGAGGTGGTCGCCACCCTCCGTGACCGGATTGGCTCGCCGCTTGGCGAGTATCCCGGTGAGTTCGTCTGGATCGTCCCGGACGAACGAGGGCTCTACGCCTTCAACTTCGACATCCCCGGCCCGGGCACCTTCCAGGTCACCCTGGCTGCCGGCTCGTTGGGGAACCTGGGACCAATCGGCCTGGTCGCCGTGGCCGAACCGCCGGTGGTGGCAGTAGGCGACACCGCTCCGCTGTCGGTCACCCGGACTTCTGCCGACCACGAGTTGACCGACATCACTTCTGACCTCGATCCCGACCCGCGGTTCTACGAGAAGACCGTGGCCGAGGCGGTCGAGGGAGGTCCGTCGGTGATCATCTTCGCCACCCCCGCTTGGTGCGTCTCTCAGTCATGCGGGCCGATGTTGGAACAGGTCAAGGCCATGTCCGACCGGTATCCGGCCCTCAGCTTCGTCCATGTCGAGGTCTACGAGGACATCCATGTCTCCAGCTTCGACGACCTGGTCCACGTTCCTTCGGTGTTCGAGTGGGGGCTGGTCGCCGAGCCGTGGCTTTTTGTCACCGATTCGTCAGGCCGGGTCAGCCACTCCTTCGAGGGGGCGGTTTCCGACCGAGAGTTGACCGAGGCCCTGGATCAAGCGTCATCTCCATGAGGGCGCGTCCCGGACCGGTGGGAACACCCCGACCGGTAAGTTGGTCGCCAGTTCGGATTCTTCGTATGATGCCGACCCGATGGCCTCGCCCCGTCACCTCCTGACGCGCCCTGCAGCCCTGGCCGGGATGGCTCTGGCCACTGCCGGGTGCTCGCTGATCGAGATCGAAGACGCGGTCCTCACCACCTTCCAGCCGGCGGGTCCCAACGCCCAGCGTCTCGACGAGCTGTTCTGGCTGGTGTTCTGGATCGCCACCGGGGTCTTCGTCGTGGTGATGGTGGGGTTGGCGGTGATCCTGTTTGCCTTCCGCGACAAGGCCAAAGAGGGTGCTGGGTCCAAGGAGCCCAAACAGCTCCACGGGAACGCCAAGCTCGAGGTGCTGTGGACCGTGATACCCGCATTGATCCTGGCGGTGATCGCAGTGCCCACCGTTCGATCGGTGTTCGAACTGACCGGGTGCGAGGACGCCTCGATGAGAGTGGAGGTGATCGGTCATCAGTGGTGGTTCGAGTACCACTATCCGGATCACGGGATCGACACCGCCAATGTCCTGGTGATCCCGGCGGGCCGCGAGATTTGCGCCGAGATGACCTCGGTCGATGTCGTCCACAACTTCTGGGTGCCTGCGCTCCACGGCAAACGTTATCTGGTGCCGGGCCAGACCACGCTCCTCAGGCTGCACGCCTCCGAGCCAGGGGAGTTCTGGGGGCATTGCGCCGAGTTCTGCGGCCTGTCCCACTCGTTGATGCGCACCAGGGTCCAGGCAGTGAGCGAAGCCGATTTCGCGGTCTGGGTGGCGGCGCAGCAGACTCCGGCGACGGTTCCCGAGGAGGGGACACCGGAGTTCGAGGGGTACCAGGTGTTCACCAACCGGGGATGCATCCTGTGCCATGCCGTGGCCTTCGAGGACCCTGAACGCTCGGTGGTGATCCCTCGGGAGGCGTTCAACGGGCCCGACCTCACCCACTTCGCCTCCCGTGGGGTGTTCGCCGGAGCGGTTCTCCCCGAAGAGGACGAGACATATGAGACGGCTTTGAGACGGTGGCTCGCCGATCCCCCTCGTGTCAAGCCGGGGAGCTTCATGCCGAACCTGGCACTCACCTCCCAGGAGATTGACGCCCTGATGGCTTTCCTGGCGGGGAACCGATGACTGCTACCGCCGAGAGGCCACCGACCACCATCTTCCGCCGCCCACGATCCACCTCGGGTTGGTGGTCGTGGCTGACCACGGTGGACCACAAGAAGATCGGCATCATGTATGGATACGCCGCTTTCCTCTTCTTCATACTCGGTGGGATTGAGGCCCTTCTCCTCCGTATCCATCTGGCGTCGGCCAACTCCGAGTTCCTGACCGCGGGCGCCTACAACGCCCTTTTCACCATGCACGGGACGACCATGGTGTTCCTGTTCATCATGCCGGCGTCGGCGGCGTTCATGAACTATCTGCTCCCGTTGATGATCGGGGCCCGGGACGTGGCCTTTCCCCGGCTCAACGCCCTCTCGTGGTGGATCTTCGTCTTTGGCGGCATCTTCCTCTACAGCACCTTCTTCTTCGGGACCTCTCTGGTTCCGATCGGACCCGACGGACTGACCGGGAACCTGTCCGCCGGGGGCGGACCGGGAAGCTTCAATTTCCTCGCCCAGTCCCCGGACGGGGGTTGGTTCGGATACCAGCCCAACGCCGGGCCCCTGTACTCGCCGGGCACCGCCATGGACTACTGGGCGCTCGGGCTCCAAATCCTCGGTCTCGCCTCTCTGGTCTCGGCGATCAACTTCCTCGCCACCGTGTTCAACATGAGGGCCAAGGGGATGCGTCTCCTCAGGATGCCGGTGTTCGCATGGATGACCACCGTGGTCGCCTTCCTCCTCCTTTTCTCCCTGCCCATCATCGCCGTTGCCCTGTTCATGGTGACCTTCGATCGTCAGTTCGGCTCGGTGTTCTTCGCATCGACCGCCGGTGGCGACCCCATCCTCTGGCAACACCTCTTTTGGCTGTTCGGCCACCCCGAGGTCTACATCCTCATCCTCCCGGCCATGGGGATCGTCTCCGAGGTGCTGCCGGTGTTCTCCCGCAAGCCGCTTTTCGGCTACTCGGCGGTGGTCTTCGCCGGCGCCGCCATCGCCTTCCTCGGGTTCGGGGTGTGGGCCCACCACATGTTCGCTTCGGGGATAACCCCGGTGGCCCAGGCGGCCTTCGGTTTGGCCACCATGACCATCGCCATCCC
>CAYZKF010000001.1:0-28281 GCA_964479135.1 uncultured Acidimicrobiaceae bacterium | reverse complement strand
CACCTCGGGACGCTCCGGGCCTTCGCCCTGCATGTCCTCGCCGAGCCTACACATGCGACCTGGGGCGGTGTCGGGGCCAGTGACAGCAGGCAGCCGCGCCTGGAAAAGGGTTCCCGTCGGGTCTGCTCGACCCAGAGTCATGCGATGGTGGTTGTCATCAGCCATCCCCCGACCAGTCGGGAGATGGTGGCTCTTCGCCGCGCATCTTCGCTCCGGCGTATTGGACCGCCCGGACGATGTTGTGGTATCCGGTGCACCGGCAGAGATTGCCCTCGATCCCGTGCCGGATCTCATCCTCAGTGGGGCGGTGGTTCTTGTTGAGCAGGGCCACAGACGACATGATCATCCCCGGCGTACAGAAGCCGCACTGGAGGCCGTGACGCTCCCAGAAACCCTCTTGAACCGGGTGGAGCTCCCCGTTCTGGGCGAGACCTTCGATGGTGGTAATGGTGGCCCCGTCTGCCTGAACAGCGAACATGGTGCACGACTTGACCGGCTCACCGTCGAGGTGGATGGTGCAGGCACCGCAGTAACCGGTCTCACACCCGACATGTGTCCCGGTGAGTCGTTGGTCTTCGCGCAGGAAGTGAACCAGAAGGGTTCTAGGTTCGACTTCGGCGGTGACCGACCGCCCGTTGACCGTCATGGATACCTTCACAGTGAGCCCTTACGGCGATGACGACGCGACCACCCGGGAAGCTATCAGATGGGACACGTCGGTGTCGGCCTGAGCCTCGAAGACCCGTTGAGGACGTTTGGGGGTTCCTTCCGTGTGGTGTCCCGACGCTCCGTCTGGTGTCCGGGACCGTTCCCCCCTCGCCCTCGCTTCACTTCGGGCGGTCCCCCCGCTCCGCAGGGGGACACCTGGCGGTCCCCTCGCTCCGTTTGGTGTCCCCCCGTTCACGGGGGGACCGATGGCCGTCAGGCCGTCGAGGGGGGGACCCGCTCTCGCGTCGGAGACCGTTCCCCCCTCGCCCTCGCTTCGCTTCGGGCTGTCCCCCCGCTCCGCAGGGGGACAGCGGGTCGAAGGGGTTTAACTTGGTCAGGGTCCGGGTATGTGGCTTTGGTTCGTCGAGAACGGAGCGAAAAATGACTGAACCTGGACACACCCATACGGTGAGGGAGCGCCGACGCACCGTCGACCGCAGAGTCGTCAGCCCGGGGCAGGTCATCGCCGGGGCTATCGGGCTCTTCCTCATCGTGGTCGGTGGGGTCGCCCTGGCACGGGTCGGGCTCACCTCGTTGACCGGGGAGACCACCACAGTGCTCGGCTTTGGCCATACCGCCCTGATGGGGATGATCGACATCGCCGCCGGGCTCTTGTTCCTGGGCGCGGCATCGTCGCCGGCCATGAAGGGATCAATGCTTGGCCTGGGAACAGTGACGATCGCGTTTGGCGCCATCGTGGCCATCGAGCCCAACGCCTTCAATTCCGCGTTTGGCGGTGGACGGGAGTTGGGCGTGCTCTACGTCATCATCGGTGTCGTCGGGCTTCTGGCCGCGTTGGGCTTCCCCACCATCGTGGTCGACCGAGTGGCCACAGAGGAAGAGGACACTTCCTCTCGACTCTGACTCGGTCAGCCCACGCCGGGCCGGTCAGTCGGTCAGTTTGAGACGGGCGAAACGCTCGATCTCTCTGACCTGGCGACCACTCCGGCCGAGACGGTTGCCGATCTCGCTGTACCCCTCGCCCGTGGCACGGAGGCGGAGGACCACTCTCTCGACCGGGCGGAGTGGATCGTTGTCGTCTCGGGGCGGGGAATCGGCCTGAGATCGGAGAGATGCCATGTCGAGGATCCGAGCCACCGTTCCCGGCTTCTTGCCGATTCTGCTCCCGATCTCCGAGGGGCTGGCCCCGGCGTCGTGGAGCCTGGTTACCACCCGTTCGATCGGGCTCAGGCTCGTTGCATTCTGGTCGGCCATGGACCAGACCCTAGTGGCCGAAAGCGGCTACCGGCCGCCGGGGCTCCGACCATCCCCACCTGGTTCCAGTCGGTCTATGTTCGCTTCATGGGCTGTCCCGGGTGACACCTATTCTTGGCTGTTGAAAGGAATGGTGTGCCCGATCTGCAGTTTGGGATGAGTGTCGCCCCGGTGTGGCAGGAGCAATCCGAGATCTTCGATTTGGTCCGGGCCGCCGAAGATACTGGGCTCGACCTGGTCGGGATCCAGGATCACCCCTACCAGTGGAGGTTCTACGACACCTGGACGCTGATCTCCTTTCTCACCGGGATGACCTCGAGGATCAGGTTCTTCCCTGACGTGATCAGCCTTCCCCTGCGACCACCGGCGATTTTGGCCAAGTCGGCGGCTTCTCTCGACGTGCTCAGTGGTGGCCGGGTCGAGTTGGGTCTGGGCGCCGGCACCTTCTGGGAGGCTGTGGGCGCCATGGGGGGCAAGGTCAGATCACCGGGTGAGGCTGTCGATGCCATCGAGGAGGCGATCGATGTCATCCGTCTGGTGTGGAGTGGGGATCGGGGAGTCAAATACGATGGTGAGCACTACCAACTCGCAGGCGTGCACACCGGTCCCCAACCGGCGCATGACATGGCGATCTGGGTGGGGGCTCGTGGGCCGAGAATGCTCGACCTGATAGGGAGAAAGGCAGACGGATGGGTGCCGTCGTCGTCCTGGGCGCCGCCGGAGGATCTGCCCGGCTACCTTGCCAGGATCGATGAGGCGGCCTCGAGTGCTGGTCGGGAGGCAGAGTCGATCCGGACGATCTACAACTTGAACGGCTCGATCGGCGATGCCGGCGGCGAGCTTTTCAGGGGACCGGTGGACCAATGGGTCGATGAGTTGGTCGAGGTCGCCGGGTTGGGTGTCGACACCTTCATCTTCTGGCCGGAAGGAGACGACCGCGCCGACCAGATCAGGGGGTTTGCCACGGAAGTGGCCCCAAAGGTCAGGAGTGCAGTCGTCGGTTGACCCGATGGGATGACCGGCCGCCCGCAGGTACGATGAGGCTGCGGGGCCCGTAGCTCAACCTGGTCAGAGCAGCGGACTCATAATCCGTCGGTTGCAGGTTCAAATCCTGCCGGGCCCACCATGTGATGTCGCGAGACATTGTGAAAGTCCGGTAGGTCTGTCCCACATTGGCTCCGGCTCTTGTGTCTCGTTTTCACCCACCTGGGGAGACGGCCAGAAATGGACGGGTCGTGCTCAGCGCACACAGTTGCATCTAACCGATGCGATGTAAGAAAACATACGTCACAGGGCTCTCGGTAAGTGCCTATTCGGGTCGGCGGATCGACCGGTTCGCGGCATAAGCGGAAGTCACCATTCAGTCCGTCGACGCGATGGCGTCTCTGATCGCTTGCGCGTCGCTGTCGAGGAGCGACCTCTCGCGTTCGGTCGACTCGGGAATGATGGTCCAGCCGTCTCCTGTGTAGCGAGGGATGACGTGAAGGTGGAAGTGGAAAACCGTCTGAAAGGCGGCTTCGCCGTCACAGAGGAACACGTTGATCCCCTCGCAGCGCATGCGGGAGCGTCGCAAGGCTCGCGACATGTTGTGACCGACCGACCAAACGTGGGCGCCAGTGGCTCCATCGAGGTCTTCGAGGCCCACCACGTGCTCGCGAGGCACGACGAGAAGATGGCCGGGTGTTACGGGGTTCAGGTCCATGAAGACCACAACGGTCTCGTCCTCGAACACGACACTGGCCTCGGCCTCTCGCTCCACAATGGCGCAGAAGATGCACTCTTGCGCCGCCGACGTCGTGCTCTGTGTCATGGCGCAACAATGCCGGTGGACCCAGGTAGGTGCAAGTCAGTTGATGCCGGAGCCTGACCTCTACCGACCCGCTCATGGCCTGATGGTACGGGGGTGAGCCGCCCGTCGGTCCCGGTGTGGAACCTCGACCTCTCGGTAGCTCCGACCCTCACGGACCACCGCCCCAACGACCTACGGAGCCAGACCGATCTGATCGTCGACGATCCAACGGCGAGTGGACGAGGCTCCGCTACTTGAACGAGAGGGGCGCGGCTATATGCGATTCAAAACCCAGATGATCACCACGATCAGTCCGATGATCCCGAGAACGAACCAGATCATTCGACTCATTGCTACCTCCTCCCGACACACTCATGCCCCCGGTCGTAGGTGCACGGCTCGTACGTTTTGTACGTTGTTTCAGCCGGATCTGCCCTACAAGCCTACTCGGGAGTGGCGGTCGACTGCGGGGTGAGATAGCTGCATCAGAGTCGCGATGAATCCCTTTGGGCATCTGATACCGGAGGTAATGCTTGCAGGTTCACATCCTGTGGGGTCCACAAACGAAGCTGCCGGTCAGCAGCCCGGGGTGGACTATCCCTCCCACCATCTGAGCACCCGCATCGCCCGGAGGGTCACCCAGCGCGAGGGCTGGTCCTTTCCGTCGTCGACCTCAAACCACACCCGGCCGGTGGGGCTCCAGTCGAGGGGCCATCTGCCATCCTCGGTGCGCCTGGAACGAAGATGTTCTATCGCCTCGCCGAGCCGGGGATCCGGGGCATCGCCAGTAAAGGCAGCGGAGGCACGGAAATAGTCCAGGGCCCGGAGCACGTGGTAGCGCCATCGACTCGGGTTCAGGAGGTCGAGGAACCGCTGGTCGGCCGGCTCGCCGGTGCCCAGTCGCCGGAACAGCTTGCGCTCGAGAAGGTACTCCTCGCCGGAGAGGCGGGCCTCCCGCGACCGGGGGGTGCCCCTGGTGGCCCGCTCGTACTCCAAGAGCCCTTCGAGAACGTTGATCGTGGTGGCAAAGGACGAGCGAACCGAGCCGTTCTCAGCCTCGCAGTTCCAGCCGCCGTCCCCGAGGCGCTCGCCCAACAGCCGCTCGACGATGGGGGACAGGTCAACGCCGAAATAGGTGCCGTTGGCCACGGTGATGCCGTTGACGCATGGCTCGACTTCACCCTCCCAGTACGGCTGGCCATCGTGTTCCCACCGTGCATTGGCGCCGATGAGCTCCATGGCGCGCCTGACCCGGTCCGAAGTCGGGTCGAGCCCGAACTCCCGCAGCAGGGAGAGAGAATGGGTGGTGGCCGTCCAGGGCTGACCGGGCTCGTCGCCCCCCCAGACGTAATCAGCCGGGAAGTATGCGCCCCCGGCCCATTGACCATCTTCGTCTTCGAAGTCGAGGAGACGAGCACCCCAGCCCTCGGTCTCCACCATTCGCCGCTCCGCCGCCCACTCCGACTCTGGGGCGTCGAGCAGGTCGCGCATCACCTGCCAACGGATCGACGGGTCGGAATTCTCGGGGTCCAGTAGCCAGTCTATGGGTCCGCCGTGGTCAGTCACTTGGCGAGAATACCTGCGACGGCCCGGCCAAATGCATCGAGGCCCAGGTCACGGATGGTGTTCCGCGGGCGATGGTTAGTGTCGGTGGGAGTGGAATCAACACCCGCACTCTCCGACTCGCGGCTTGACGGCGTCGAATTTCGGGTGATTCGCCACCGGCCGGTTGCCTCGCTCGAGGAGGCAGCCGAGTTGCGGGGGGTGGCCCCTTCGGCAGTGATCAAGACGATGGTGGTGCGGAGGGGGGACGACGATTTCCTGTTCGTTCTGGTCCCCGGTGACCGGGTCATCTCCTGGGTGAAGCTGAGACGTTTGCTCGGGGTGAGCCGACTGTCGATGCCCGACGCCGTGAGCGCCCAGGACGTCACCGGCTATGCGCGAGGCACCATCACCCCGCTCGGGTCCACCCGGCCCTGGCCGGTGATCGCCGACACTCGGACAGTGGATACCCCGGTCTCGATAGGGGGAGGGGACCACGGTGTCTCGATAACAATCCACGGGGCAGATCTGGCTCGGGTCCTCGAAGCGCGAGTCGCCGACGTCACCGATCCCGCTGACTGATCCAACGGCTCAGTCTCGCCCCGGCGCAGCGGCGACTACTTGGCTCTCAATGCCTTCCACACGCCGACCAAGGCCAGCAGCACGGTCACCGCGAGCTTGGTGAGGTCGAGTACCGGACGGACCTCGATTCCTCCCGGTCCTACGCGAATCACAGCCACCGGCCGACCCTGTGACCCGCCGCCGGCTCCACCACCTCCACCGGTGCCGCCACCGGTGGGGTCACCGCCGGTACCAGCCCCTAGACCGAAACCGCCACCGCGCTCCCAGGACGACGCGGTGAACACCAGGTCGTCTCCTATGACCTGGGGCTCGGAGAACACCATGGATGGTGACGCCGGTCCCATCAGACTGTCCAACCCCTCGCGTATGCGGGATCCGGTTTCGTCGAGGGACTTGTTGATGTCGAACCCTTCGGCTCCGGGAATCGTCACGGTCTGAACCTCCTCGCCAATCTGGTCATGATTGCCACTGCCACCGCGGTCAGTTGCACCAGCAGGAGGTAGTCGCGTACCGGCACCCGGACACCGTCAACCGCCACCCACTTCGGACCGGTGTAGCCGATCCCCAGTCCCCACCTCTTCCTCGTCACACCGACGCTCCAGGTTCGCGTGGTCAGACGCACCGACGCTCCCGAAGCGGTGTGGTGATCTGCGTGTTGGGATGATCGGTTGACCTCGATCATTGGAGGCGACCCTACCCGGGTTGCGTATCGATCGAGACGCTCAGAATCCCCCCGGAACCTTTGGCTTCCCCGGGGACGTCGTACGCTTGTGACCGAGGTGCCCTCAACCAGGCCGACAGCCGGCGACGCCGGGAACAGCGCTCCTCTTGCAGCGCTGTTGTCATCGATCCTTCCCGGATGGGGCCAGGTCTACACGGGAAGGACTAGGGCGGCATACCGGTTCTTCGCGTGCGACCTGTTGTTGGCCGCCGCTCTGTTGGTGGTCGTAGCCCGGTTTCGGTGGGAGACGGTCAAGGTATGGGTCAGCCTCGACGCATTGGTCCTGCTGATGGTGTTCAACGTCGCCATCCTCGTCTACCGGACCCTCGCCGTGGGCGGCGCCTACCGGGCGGCGTCGGTCCGTCCCACAGGTTTACGTGCAGGCGGGGTGATGGCCTTGGCCGGCCTCATTCTCGTCGGCCCCCACCTGGTAGGTGGGTACCTTGCCTGGACCCAATACGACCTGATCGAGACGGTGTTCGCTCCGACCCCGCCGGTGGCCGCTGACACCACCACGACCTCCGGCCCCGCGGTCACCAGACCGACATCGACGAGCAGGCCGCCGACCACCACGACCACCCAGCCTCCCCGGATCTGGGACGGGGTGGAACGTCTCAACATCGCGATGCTCGGCTCGGACATGCGGCCCAACCAGGAGGATCTGGATCCCACCGACCGGCGTTATCTGGGGCACCGGACCGATGTGATGATCGTGGTCAGCATCAACCCGCAACCGCCTTACGACGTGGCGGTGCTCTCGGTGCCCCGGTTCCTCTCCAACTTCGAGATGCCCGAGGGGATGGGAGTCCCGAGAACACTCGACGATTGGGACTGGATCGGGCATGTCTACCGCAGAGCCGAGGACGTCGCGCCTCACCGCTACCCGGGACCGGGGACACCGGGAGAGAACGCGGTCAAAGCGGCACTTGGTGAGCTCTTCGGCATCCCCATCCACTATTACGCGCTGATCACGGTGCGGGGGTTCATCGATGTCATCGATGCTCTCGGTGGCGTCACCATCGAGGTGCCGAGGAGGATCGTCGACCGTAACTACGACACCGCCGACGACCATTGGGGCGCCACCAGGACGACGGTTGTCATCGAGGAGGGGACCCAGCATCTCGATGGGTACCAAGCCCTCGCCTACACCCGGATCAGGTCACAGTCGCACGAGTTTGCCCGAATGCAACGGCAGCGGTGCGTGTTGGCTGCCCTGGTCGAGCAAACCAACCCTCTCAGCCTCCTCGTCAACTTGGGACGTGTCTCCGACGCCATCAAAACAAACGTCCTCACCGACATCCCCCAGGACGCCCTGGTTGACTTCGTGGACCTCCTCCCCAATCTGGACACCGAGCACTTCACCGCCCTGAGCATCGCCCGATCGGCGTACGAGATACCGGCCCCCAACTCGAGCATCCGCTACTTCGACATCGAACAGATCCGGGCCGACGCCCAATTCGTGATGCGCGATCCGATCGCCGCCCGGGAGGCGCTGGGTCTGAGCGGGCTCGACACCACTTGCGAGGAGTCGCTGGACCCGTGAACCGCTCACCGGGTCGAATCGAGGCCGGCGTTAGCTCGGGCCTGTTCTTTCCCCGAGTAGGTGCCCCACACGAAGAGGGCGGTCGCGGCGAGGAGATGCCACACCGCGTGCCCCTGGATCAACGAGTCCGGGTCACACCAGGGCCACCCGGTTCGTGACATGGTCCCGATCCCGGCACCCAGGACGAGCACGCCCACCGAAGCGGGTGCGGCGACTACGCGTTGGCGGAGTCCCCTGGTCGCCTCTCCGGCGACCACCACCGCGGCCATCAAGACCATGATCGGATCGGCGCCAGATGGCCAGACGGCGAAGGTCACCGCCACGATCGGGATCACCAGATACAGCCACTGCCGTTTACGGTCGAGGGCGACCGCAGCCAAGACCCATCCGATGGTGACGTCGTGGAGCCACTCCGACTGGAAGGGCATCGGCCCGTGGAACAGAAAGGACCCGGTTCCGACCAGCCCGACCAGAAGGCCGAACAGGCGGCGGTCGGGTCGTTGCCAGGCGATCAAAGACCCGGCGATCACGAAGCTGAGGCTGGTAACTGCGTTGACCGGTTGGGCGAGGAACCCCTGGACGATCCTCTCGCAGTCGACCACGATTGGCGGGTTTGTGGCCCACACAGGAGACACCCTATCCGGCTCCTGATCGTTGCGGGCTGCCCTACGAGCCGGAGCACTAGAGGCTCGGCCAGACCTCTATCGAGTCGGCGATCTCCTTGTAATGGGCTTCCAAGCGCCGGGCATAGTCGTGTCCGGGGGTCTCCCTCAGCCTGATTGCCACCCGTTCGAAGAAGCCCTCGAGCTTGCGCGGGTCCGCCGTTCCCGGGCTGGCCCACTCAGGGTTCGACCGGTCGGAGACATGCTGGGTTTGGACGAAGAGGTGGATCCAGCCGTATGAGGCGGCGTCGATCATCCGCATCGTCATCGGTGACCGTCGCTCGTGAGCACAGGCGTAGTAGAAACGCTGGAGATCCTCGGGCTCCAGGGCCTGGTCCGGCCGGGGAGGAGACTCAGTCGTCACTGTCCTAACCATCAGTGTATGAACGTCGCGGGACCGCCCGGTGGATTCCGAGGTGTCAAATACGCGGAGCAGTGGGAGGGACCGAGGCCCCCTGGGTGCCGCCCCCCTAGGAGTTGGTCTCCTGGTGGGAGGTGCGACCTTTGCCGCGGTGGTGCGGCCTGGGCTCTCTCGGCCGACTCGCCGAGCTGCGTGGTGGAGTCCCGGTCTTCGCCGCCGGCAGTGACACCCGGATCTCGGTGCGCCGTCTCCCCTGGACGACCTCGAGGCTGCCGTTCATCAGCAGACAGAGCTTCCTGGCGATCCCCAGTCTCGGTTGCACCGCAGATAGGCCCTGGGGCAGGGCCACGTGGTCGGGTATGAGTCGATCCGATCGGGGGGCCACGATCACATCGGGAATCAGGGTCACCTCGACAGTCTCGTCGTCGGTCGAGACAGTCACGTCCCAATGGGTGGAGCCTTCGTCGCGTCCACCGCTGAGGATGTTCCTGAACAGTTGTCGCACCCGGAGCGGGTCGGCGAAGATCATCGTCTCGGTTGTCGGGTCGACGAATCTGAGTGTCTCGGAGTCTCGAGCCGTGGCCCGGAAGATGTCGGCGAGCAAACCTTCGACCGCCACAGTGCGTTCGACTACCACCAGTTGTTGGTAGTCGATGCGGGTGCTGAGCAGGAGGTCCTCGACGATCTCAGCGACCAGTTCGGCTTCGCCCAAAGCCATCCGAGCGAGCTCCCGTCTCTGGGTGATCGACATCTGGTCTTCGGGCTCGTCGAGAGCGAGTCTGAGAAACCCGATGATCCCGGTCAGAGGAGTGCGCATCTGGTGTGAAATGGCGAGGAGGAGCAGATCCTTCTGCTCGACCAGGTCCTCGTTGGACCGAACATCGGCATCGAGGTACTTCCGTCGCATCCATCGGGCGGAAAGGGTCCCGGTGATCAGGGCGACGAGGACTCCGGCTCCGATCAGCCACCAATCGATCCCCAGCCCCATGCGAGTCTTGGCTTGTTCGGTCCAGCCCAGTTCGAGGACCCATGCGGTGGACCCGTCGAGGATCAGGTACTCGCGGTGACGGTCGGGAGCAGCCCGAGTCGCGTCGAGTCCCGGAACCGGGCGCAAGTCCCAGATCAGGTCCCGGGCGAAGGTGGCAGGGACCACATCGTCGACTGCTCGTGCCATGTCAACCAGGACCAGATCCCAGACACGGTCCCCTTGGACTGGATAGGGATGGGTCATCATCAGGTGCGACCCGATGGTGCGATACATGATCAGCGAGTCGAGGCCCAGGTTGGCTTCTTCGAGCATGTCCGGTCCGATGGGTGTGATCGCAGTCGATAACACCTGGGTCGACCAGACGACCGGGCTCCGGTCTCCGGGAGCGTGCCCGACCGCGGCCACATGGGGATACTCCGCGAGCAGGTCGAGCCGGACTTGGATCTGCGTGCGATCGTCGGGCTGGAGTCGGTCAACGGCAAGGAGGAAGAAGCTGATGTCACGGAGCTCCCGGTGCAGTCCCTCGACCATGGTCTGGCCGATGCCGTCGAGCCGGCTCTTGGATTGGCGGATTCCGGCCTGGTATTCGATCGAGACCCCTGCGGCGGCGATGCCGAGGGTGAGGAGGGCGACTCCCGTTCCAGCCAGGATGGAAGCGGGCAGGCCGTGGGCTGACCCACGCGGTCGGGGCATGAGAGTTATTCGTCAAGAACAGGCGGATGCTGTAGGCATGCAGCGGTGAGGAGTCGGGCGCTGATACGGTTGGCCCATGATCGACTTCAAACAGCTCGTCGGGGGCAAGTGGATGGACGCCAGCGGGGGAGGCACCTGGGACCTGGTCAACCCGGCCACCGAACAGGTGATCCAACAGGTTCCGTTCGGGGACGCCGCAGATGCCACCGCGGCCGTCGATGCGGCAGCGGATGCGTTCCCCGAGTGGTCACATCTGACCGCCTACCAGCGGGGAAGTGTCCTCGAAGGGGCTGCCGACTACATCGAGTCACATCTCGACGAGATGGCCGCTACCACCACCGAGGAGTCGGGAAAGCCCTTCGCCCAGGCCCGAGCCGAGTGGGTGGGAGCCCCCAACCAACTCCGTTGGGCGGCCGGGGAGGCACAGCGGCTCAACGGGCGTTGGATCCCGTCGCGGGTGTCGGGTCGGCGGATCGACGTCACCTATCAGCCCATGGGTGTGGTCGGGGTGATCACCGCATGGAACTTCCCGGTTTACAACCAGATGAGGGCGATCTCCTCGGCGCTGGCCGTGGGATGCACCGTGGTGGCCCGGCCCTCGGAGTACACCCCTCGTTCGGCGATGCTGATCGGCCACGCCTTCGTCGAGGCGGGCCTGCCCCCGGGGGTGCTCAATGTGATCAACGGCGATCCCGAGTCGATGGGCCAGGTGATGCTGGACGACAAGCGGGTGAAAAAGATCCAATTCACCGGGTCGACCCGGGTGGGTCGCCTTCTAATGGACGGGGCGTCGCGCACCGTCACCCGCCTGTCACTCGAGTTGGGCGGCAATGCGCCGGTCCTGGTTTTCCCCGACGCAGGGGACATCGCCGCGGTGGCCAAGAGCGGGATGGTGACCAAGGTCCGCAACAACGGTCAGGTTTGCATCGCCCCCCAGCGGTTCTATGTGCACGAGGCCATCGCCGACGAGTTCACCGATGTAGCGGTGGCCACCGCTCAGCGTCAGGTCTTGGGCAATGGCCTCGACCCGGACACCACCGTAGGGCCGTTGATCAACGCCCGTCAGCGAGACCGGGTGGAGAGCCTGGTCTCGGCGAGTGTCGACCAGGGTGCTCGGGTCCTGGTCGGGGGAGCCAGGGGAGAGGGTCCCGGGTATTTCTACCAACCGACGGTGATCACCGACATCACTCCGGAGGTCCCTGTGCACAACGAGGAGATCTTCGGGCCGGTGATGCCGGTCATCCCCTTTGAAGACGTCGATGCCGCGATCGCCCAGGCCAACGCCACCGACTACGGCCTGGCCGCTTATGTCTACACCCGAGACCTGGCCACCGCCTTCAAGGTCTCCGAAGAGCTCGAGTTCGGGTTGATCGGGATCAACGACTGGTTCCCCAGCACACCGGAGGCCCCTTTCGGGGGAATGAAGCAGTCCGGCCTGGGGCGGGAGTCGGGATCGGAAGGGATCCTGGAGTACGTCGAGCCCAAGACCCGTTATTTCGGCGGCCTCGGCTAGTGGCCCGTCGCCCAAAATACTGACGGCGTGTCTCCGGCCCTCAAAGCCCCTGGCTGCGTCGAAGTGCTCGCCGCACCTCCCCGGGTGCGACTGCGCGCTTCTCCTTGCCAGATGACCTTGATGGCTCGGAGCTCCGCGCGCCCTATTTGACCGACAGACCACTAGGAAGGACTCATCGTCATCTGGTGAGCAGGGGAACCTCCTGCCCGCCGTCAGGCGGACCGGCCGCACCAAGCACAGTTGTGCCTGGTAGAAGAGATGTGGAAGGCTGCGGGACTTGTTGGTTCCGATTTTGGTTCACGAGTCATTCTGCGGTTACCAGACCGACGCTCTTCAGGTCGGCGCGCCATCTGTCGACCATGCCCGGGTCGGTGAACGGGTGACGTGTCAGCCACTGGTCGACATCGACCGCGGGAAAGCGTTCCCGGATGGTCTCTGCGGTCGCACGGGCCCTGCGCTCCAACCCCATTTCGGTCTGGGATGCCACCAGGACGAGAAGAGCCTCGAGACTGTTGGGGGAGTGCTCGATCACTTCTTCGGCGGTGGCTGCCGCCATGTCGAGACGTCCCCCCATGAAGAGTGAGCAGGCCTGGACGGTGGCATACCAGGGTGGGGTGACCACGCTGAGACGCATCGCAGTCTCCGTCAGATCCACCGCCTTCTCCCATTCGCCGAGGTAGCGGCGGACACTCCCCTCCACGGCGTAGGTCACATCGCAGGTCGGCCTGGTTATATGGGCCTCCCCGATCACTTCGAGGGCCCTGTCGGTTTGACCCCGGCTCATGTAGACCGCGCCCTGGATCATGTGGGCGAGACCGGTTGGGTCACCAATCTCAGCTACCGCCGAGGCCTGATCGAAGGCCTCATCGAAGAGGGCTTCGGGGTCATCGGCGTAGCCTTCGGAGGCACCGAGCCACTTGGCGAAGGCGGCCAGGGTGGGGCCGAACGGCTCGTCCGGCTGGGAACGGGCGACGTCGTCGAACAGGTCGACTGCCCGCCGCCAATCCTGAGGGTTCTCGGCGGTCAGGTGATACCACCCCTGATAGAGCTTGCCTACCGATTCGGGACTGGCGACGTCGGCGTAAAGCCGCGCCTGCTCACCGAGGATGAGTTCGATTCCGATCACCCGGGCTACCTCCTCAGCGATCTCGTCGGAGATCAAGAGCATCTCGTCCACGGTGGTCGACCACTTGTGGGACGTGACGACGTTCATCGTCGCGGTGTAGAGAATCTTGGCGTAGACCCGAACCACGTCGCCGATTAGCAGCACTCCCGTTTCCAGCATGTATTGGGCGGGAGCGAGGTTCTCATGACCGCCGACACCGGCGTCGATCACCTGGAGACGGGGGATGGCGCTGAGCCTGTGGACCAGGTCGGAACGGATCACGTCCGAGGCTGCCTGCACCGATGGGGTCGCCTTGTCGTTGTGTATCGGGAGCACGACGATGGTCGGGGTCGCCAGTGTGAGGTGCGTGGTCCGCCGGCGGTCAGTCAGGGAATTGTCACTGGGGAGGTCGGCGAAGTCGAACACCTCCACTGACTCGGGGATGTTCTTGAGTCGGTGACGCCCCGTGGAGCGAAATCTCAGCTCGGGCTCGTCGAGTGCACGGAACACACTGCCTGACACGCTGATCCCGCCTGGTCGGGCTCTCTCCTGGATTCGTGCCGCGACATTGAGGGCGTCACCCAGGTATTCGCTTCCGGCCCGGGTGACATCGCCCTGGTCGATGCCGATGCGAAAGCGCACCCATTGGTGACGGGCTTTGTCGGCATTGTCGGCCTCGACGTCGGAAGAGATGGCGATCGAGGCCCGAAGTGCCTGGGCCGGGTCCGGAAACAGCGCCATGAAGCTGTCGCCGACAAAATTGACCAGGATCCCTCCGCTCTCGGCGACCTTCTGCTCGACAAGCCGACGGTGTGATTCGATGGCGCTAGCCGTGGCTTGGGGATCCTCGGCCATGAGACTGCTGAACCCGACCACATCGGCGTTTACCGCCACCATCGGCGATGTAGTGAAAGTTGGCGTGGTGACCTGGGACGTTAGCTCAACATACCGGGAGCCATCGGCGTCGGCTCTATCCTCTGGGCGTGCCCTTCGCCAGACAAATCGACCCCTGGCGATTGGTGCTGGTGGGGATCATAGGAGGCGCTTTGGGCGGGGGCCTCGGCCTCGGTGGGGGTTTCATCATGGTTCCCCTCCTGGCGGTTCTCGGGTTCGACCGTCACCGGGCCCATGCCACTTCGCTCGCCGCCATCTTCCTCATCGCCCTGGTCGGGGCGGTCTCCTTCGGGGTCTCCGGTGAGGTCGACCTCTATCTGGGGATCGTGATCGGCATCGGTGGGATCATCGGCTCGGCCATCGGGGCCCAGGTGATGCATCGCTCCAGCCCCAAGATGATTCGTCTCGTCTTCAGCCTGGCCCTGCTCGCCGTCTCGGTCCGACTGATAGTCGGGGGAAGCCCCAATGGCGAAGTTCCCGGGATGGAGGGCTTCGCCGAGATCCTGGTGGGTGTCCTGGTCGGAGTGGGTGCTGGGTTCATCGCCGGTATCGCCGGAGTCGGGGGAGGTTTGGTCATCGTCCCGGCGTCGGTGTTCCTCCTCGGTCTCACCCAGCATGAGGCCCAGGGGACCTCGCTGCTGGCCATCGTGTTCACCGCGCTTTCAGCAACCCTGGTCAACCTTCGCAACGGGAGGGTGCTGCTCAAGGACGGCTTGGCCCTTGGTGTCGGAGGAGCCTTCGGCTCGCTGATCGGCTCGAGGTCGGCGTTGGCACTTTCCAGTCGGGCTCTCTCCCAGGTGTTCGGGGTGAGCATCCTGGCCATTGCCCTCCGTTCGGTCTATCAGGCGATCAGGGAGGAGCCTCAGGTCTTGTGATCCTGGTCGCGGTCGTCCTTTCGGATGAGGGTAGGGACCAGGATGGCGACCCCGATGACCAGGAAGAGGACCGGCCAGATCCAGACGGCGAAACGTGTGGCCATGCCGATCAGATCGTCGGTCGCTGCCGGGATCAGGAAGAGCAACCCGAATGCGGTGGTGAGCAGACCGGCGATGAACGAGAGGGTGTCGAACTCGTGCAGTTTCATGATCTCGTCTCCTAACGATTGACGCTCTGGACGTCGTGGACGTGTATGGCACCGACACTGACTCGGGCGTCCAGGTGGAGGAGTCCGGCGGGCCCCGGATCGTCGATGACCACCCGGGGTGAACCGAGACCGACCGCGGAGTCGCCGCGTCTGGCCGAACGGACCGAACCGACGTCCACAGTGATTAACCCGCTCACTCCGACGTCGTTGGGGACCCAGATGACGATCCGGCCCACCTCGGCTCCAGCCGAGATCGTGATCTCCTCGCCATCCCAGGGGAGTTGGGTCAGGTCGATGACGAGACGTCCCACCTCGATGTTGTAGGAGTCTTCGACGGTCTCGAAGCTGGTGGGGGTCACCCGGGTGTTCCAGCGAACTGTGCCCCAGTCGCGTTCCATCACCGGGGAGAACAACAGGGTGGGCACCAGGATCATCCCGACCACGATCAGCCACCGCGCCCGACCCCACAACGATCCGACGAGGAGCCCGAGACCGAGGACCACCGTGGCTAGTGCCAGGTAATGACGGGGTCGAGCGTCGATACCCACTCCGGGCAAGATGTCGAGCATGGCCAGGACGCCGAGGGCCAGCATCATGACCCCGATGGTCAACCGACCCAGGATCGACCGCTCCTTGGGCGTTGCCGCCACCGGGGGAAGTATCGGCGGTGTCCTGGTAGGTGGAGGTGGAGGTGAAGGCGGGTTGAGTTGGGGAGTCGGCACAGGGTCAGCGGACGTTCTTGGGGCGACATTGGAGCCGGTGGCAGCGTTGGCGTCCGGTGCCTCGCCAACATCCCCACCACCCGCTCCAGGCATGGGGATGACACCCGCATACAGAAGAACCCCGAGGACGAGGAGCGCCCCAGCCCACATCACCCCGCTGGTCAGAAAAGTGAACTGGTCGAGGATGACTAGTGAGGCCAGGAAGATCAAGCCGATTCCCACCCACGATCTGGCGGTACCTGCCCGGGAGAAGAATCTCGCTGCCGGCGGTTCTGTCTCGTCTTCCGACCTGATCAACGCCCATCCGGAGAGGTAGAGGATGATGCCGAGACCACCGAAAACCGAGGTGACCACGAAGAAGACCCGGAGGACCCAATCGGTTATCTGGAATCGGTTGGCCAGGCCCCGGGCGACGCCGGCGATCATTCGGCCCTCGAGGGGTCTGACCAACTCCGGTGTTCCCGTAAATGGGGTTGGCTCCGTCGCGGTGGTTTCTGTCTGTTGTTCCATGTCCGCCATTGAGCCGCATTGCCGGGCCTTTTGCCATCGGGGATGTCCCTGACCGGCCCCCGATACGAGTCGGGGCCTTCCCCGATTGAGCCCGGGGCTCCTCTGGGGCATGATTGCCGGGTGACATCACCCCCATCGTTCGACTTGAGCCGGAGGAGCACCGACCGGATGATCGCCGGGGTGGCCGGAGGTGCCGCCGACGCACTCGGTGTCGGAGCGCCTTATGTGAGGGCGGCGTTTCTCACCCTGGCCACGGTGTGGGGACTGGGAGGGCTGGTCTACGCCGGGTTGTGGCTCTACTCCTATGACCGGGTGGAGGATCGAGAGCCGCGCCGGGTGGAGACCTCACAGCGCGCCGGGCTGGCGTTGGCCTTTGTCGGTTTCATGTCTCTGGTCGGAGTGCTGGGTTGGTGGCCGTCGCCGGTGGTGGTGTTGACCATGGCCACTCTCGCCTTCGGGGCCGCTGCCCTCACCGATCGGAGCACACCCCGGCCCCTGGCCGCCCTCATCGATCCCGGGGTGGATCGCCCGGGACGGGCCCGGGTGATATTGGGGGTCGGGCTCCTGGTCGCTGGTCTCACCATCTTCGCCTCGGCGGTGGGCCCGGTGTTCGAGGTTGCCTCGGTGTTCATCGCCGTCACCCTGACCGCTCTGGGGGTGCTCGTCGCCTTTGGACCCCTGGTGCGCCGGTTGCTCCACGATCTTGCCCGTGAGCGGGGAGAGAGGATCCGCCAGGAGGAGCGGGCCGAGGTCGCCGCCCACCTCCACGACTCGGTGCTCCAGACTCTCGCCCTGATCCAGCGTTCTGACGACCCGGCCAAGATGACCATGCTGGCCAGACATCAAGAGACCGAGCTTCGCGACTGGCTGTATGGGACCGCTCCGTTGGACGGCATGGACCTGGTCTCCACCGCGCTGAAGAGGGCGGCATTGCGGGTCGAAGAGGACCATCAGGTTCCAGTCGAAGTGGTGACGGTGGGAGACCATCCGATTGACGAGGCAACCGCTGCACTGATCGGGGCGGCCACCGAGGCGATGGTCAACGCCGCCAAACATTCGGGGTCGGGGAAGATCTCGCTGTACTTCGAGGCGGGAGAGGATGGGTTGGCGGTATTCGTCACCGATCAGGGGAAGGGATTCGACCCGGCATCGGTGGGCGCCGACCGCCGGGGGATCACCGCATCGATCATGGGGCGGGTGGAGAAGGCTGGTGGTGCCGCCTCCATCGCCAGTGAGAACGGCGACGGGACCGAGGTGCATCTGACCATGCCGCTGATCCCATGAGCATCAAGGTCTATCTGGTCGACGACCATCGGATCTTCCTCTCCGGGGTCAAGGCGGAGCTCGCCGAGGAGTTCACCATCGTCGGGTCGGCTCAGGACGTCGACACCGCCATCGCCGAGATCAGAGGGCTCCGGCCCGAGGTCGCCCTGGTCGATGTCCATATGCCCGATGGTGGGGGGATCGCCGTGATCGAGTCGGTCGCTGGGACCAATCCCGAGGTCAAGTTTCTCGCCCTGTCGGTGTCCGATCAGGCCGAAGACGTCATCGCCATGATCCGGGCGGGAGCCCGAGGTTATGTCACCAAGACCATCGAGCCCCCCGATCTGGCCGATGCGGTACGTCGGGTCCATGCCGGAGACGCAGTGTTCTCACCCCGTCTCGCCGGGTTCGTCCTCGACGCGTTTGCCGGCGCCCTACCCAGTGACGAGGATCCCGAGCTCGACCAGTTGACCTCGCGGGAGAAAGACGTCTTGCGTCTCATCGCCCGGGGTTACGCCTATAAACAGGTTGCCCGCAAGCTCGACATCTCGATCAAGACGGTGGAGACCCATGTCTCCTCGGTGTTGCGCAAGCTCCAGTTGTCCAACCGCCACGAGCTCGCCCGTTGGGCCTCGAAGCGTCGACTCGTCTAGCCCCCGCTTCGGGGGTGATCGCACGACGTAGTCCGGGCGACGGGAGCTCCTTGCGTGTGCACAGAACACCCGTGACGGTCTAGTTGTGCACACGAGGAGGTCTTGCGTGTGCACAGAACACCCGTGATGGTCTAGTTGTGCACACGATGAGGCGCACCAGTTCACCCCTTGGCCAGCTCGCCCCTCTTCCAGACGTGGGTGATGTTGTCAGGGTCGGCGAGGATCGAGACGTCGGTCGTAGGGTCCCCGTTGACACAGATCACGTCGGCGTCCATACCGGCTTTCAGTTGCCCGGCGTTGGGGGCCTGGGGCCCGAGGGTGTCTGGGCCGTTGGCCGTCGCCGCCTCGATAGCTTGGAGGGGGCCCATCCCACAGTCGACGAGCAGTGGCAACTCCTCGGCATTCCGCCCCCACAACCCGGCCCCGAAGATGTCGGTGCCCATGGCGATTCGGACGCCCTTTTCCACGGCGAGGGTGATTCCCTTGGCGTGTTGCGCGGCGGTGTCGAAGAGCTTCTGCTTGGCGTACTCGGGCATTCCCCGTTTCTCGCCCTCTCGCATCAGGAAGTCCACGATCCAGCGGGTCGGGACCAGGATCACATCCCGTTCCTTCATGGCGTCGGCGACTTCCTCGTCCATGAATGTCCCGTGTTCGATGGTCTTCACGCCAGCCTCGATGGCGGCCATCATCCCCCGCTTGCCGTGGCAGTGGGCGGCGACCACTCGTTCCATGCGCGATGCCTCATCGATGATCGCCTCCAGCTCGGGTTTGGAGAACTGGGGCAACTGCGGGTCGTCGAGCTGGCTGAGCACCCCACCTGAGGCGTGGATCTTGATCACCCGAGCACCGAGCCGAAGCATCCGTCGCACCCCGGCTCTCGCTTGGTTCGGTCCGTCGACCACCCCGTCCTCACCCCACTGGCGGGCCATCGAGTGCCGGGCTGTGGCCGGGTCCATGTCGTGGATGTCGGCATGACCGGCGGTCATGGAGAGCATGCCCCCGCTGGCGTAGATCGAGGGGCCGACCATGGTCCCCTCATCGATCACCCTGGCCAGGAAACTGCCCTGGCCGCCAACCTCCCTCACTGAGGTGAAGCCGGCGTCTAGGACGCGGCGTGCGTCGACGGCCGACCGGATCGCCGCCATCTGCGGCCGGGTGACATGGATCTCGTCGATGTTGGCGCTGCGGGTACCCATGAAGTGCCCGTGGCACTCCCACATCCCGGGCATGACGGTGTCGGTGGTGAAGACCGCGGCGCCGTTGGTCTCCGGCGCGCCACTCGACTCCCCGGCATAGGAGATCTCTCCGCCCTCTATCACCACCACCCCGTTGTCGATCACGGGGCCTCGACCGGGGATCAGGCGACTGGCTTCGATTCGTGCCGTCGTCAGGTCACCACCTCGACGATCGGCTTCGACGATGCCTGGACACCACCCATGACCACGATGCCGTTCAGGGTCACGGTGGGGACGTCGGGGTCGGCGGTGGTCCGGGTCTGGTCGGCGAAACCTCCCATGACCACGTTGAGCTCGGAGCGAATCCGCCAGCCTTCGGGGACGACCAGGGTTACCCCACCGAAGACCACCGCCAGATCGAGGTGGACCCCGGTCGGGGAGGGTGTCGCCTTACGCATGTCGAGGGCGACTCCGGAGAACATCCCGAGGATCTTTCCCCCATAGAAAGGGTCGGCGTTCGACACCAGGACCGTGCCTTCGAAGATGGAGACCATGTCGATCTCCTCGGTCTCCGGTCCGGCGCTCGACTGAAGGACCATCTTGGCGGCCGCCGCCAAGCCGACGGCTGTCACCAGGGCATACTTGAACAGTCGGAAGATGAACTTGATCACGGTGCGACTCTAGGCGTTCAGATACCTCCACCACCGAGCGGTGTGGCTGAATCGAGTTATTGCCTTGACGAAGGGAGGGGGGATCGGCGATGATGGCGGCGTCGAGAGAGGGGTGCCTTTGTGATCAGACTGCGTAAGACCGGACCCAATGCCACGGGCAAATTCTGCCAGTCCGCCCCGACCGGCACGGACGCAGGCATGAATCAGACCCGACGGCGGCCTCTCGTCATGTGATGTGACGACCAACAACTCTCCGAAATGCGGCCGCCGGAGTCACCCGGCGGCTTTTTGTTTGCCGCCTCCGAATCGGAAGAACGAGGTTTCGACGTGAACCACTTGCTTAGAGAACTACAAGAAGACGGCCGATGTACCGACGAGGGGAGCCATGAGCTCTTCTTCTCGGAGAGCCCGGCCGACCTGGCTCAGGCGCAGAGCATTTGCGCCCGATGCCCGGTGCGCTCCCGATGTTTGGAGCTGGCTCTCCAATAGAACCTGGAATGGGGAGTATGGGGCGGGGTCATCTTTTGGGATGGCCGGGCCTACCACCGCCGACGAGGCCGGGGGAGACCCCGCCATGCTGAGGCAGATCTCCCTGTCGAAGCAGACCGAGGTGCCCTCCTGGAGCTGGTCAGATCGGCTTGATAACACTCAGCCGACGGCCATCTCCCGGAGACCTCCGGGAGTGGACGGGTGTCGCATCTTGGCCAGCGCTTTGGCCTCGATCTGGCGGATGCGCTCACGGGTGACGTTGAAGTGGCGGCCCACCTCGTCGAGGGTGGCCGGCTCACGGTCGCCCAACCCGTAACGCATCTCGATGATGATCCGCTCCCGTTCGTTGAGACGGTCGAGGACGAATCGCAGGTTCTCGATGTTGAGCTTGGAGGCGATCAGCTCGAAAGGCGCGGTGGCCTCGAGATCTTCGATGAAGTCACCGAGCATGGCGTTGTCTTCACCGACCGGCTCGAAGATGGAGACCGGCTCGGGGGCCACTTTGCGAGCCTCCCGGATCTTCTCCACAGTGAGGCCCGACTCCTGGGCGAGCTCCTCGTCGGTGGGCTTGCGACCGGCGCGCTTGGTCAGGTTGGCCTCGGCGGTCTGCATCTGAGTGATTGTGTCCATCATGTGGACCGGGACCCGGATGGTGCGGGACTTGTCGGCGATGGCCCGGGTGATCGCCTGTCGGATCCACCAGGTGGCGTAGGTGGAGAACTTGAAGCCTTTGCGATATTCGAACTTTTCGACGGCACGGATCAGACCGAGGTTGCCCTCCTGAACCAGGTCGAGGAAGGGGAGCTTGGCGTGGCCGTACCGCTTGGCGATTGAGACCACCAGGCGGAGGTTGGAGCGGATGAAGGTCTGACGGGCTTCTTCGCCGGCCCTGACCAACTGGCCGAGTTGACGCCGCTTGGTGGGATCCTTCTCGGATTCGAGCGAGATCTCGGCCTTGCGGCCGGTCTCGATCGCCTTGGCGAGTCGGACTTCGTCCTCGGCGGTCAGCAGATCGAAGGTGCCGATTCCGTCCAAATATTGACGGATCGCCTCGTCGCTCACTTCTCGTTCGATAGACCTGCTCATACTCTCGCGCTCATCGGCCAGCGTAGGAACAGCACTGGCCACCCAATGGCATTTGTCAATATCACTATCGACGTTTATCCACAGAGGACTGAATGGGCACAAAGACCCAATAGCGTTCCGTGCAGGTCGTGGCAGAGGGGGACTGCCGAGATACTCACAGAACGGTTGACGAGGCCCGAGGCGGGAGATACCCCGGTCAGGACACTCGGTTCAGACTCGCCCTCAGGTGGGGCTCGAGGTCGATGGTAGCGCTTGTCAGCATCGACATTCGATAACCGAGGAAATCGGAGTCGAGTGTCAGGGTGCGTACCGACTTGATGACGCGGTCGTCGCCGGCGTATTCGTACCCTTCGAGTGTGATCACCCAGGTGTCGCCGTTGGCGACCCACACCCCGTTCATCGCCTCGGCTCGACCGCCCTGGGCGTTGAAGCCGGTCAGCGTGCCGTCACTCGAGATCCGCAAGAAGCCGGTCTCCCAATGGGAGGGCTCCTCTCCCTCCGGTGTCTCCCGCCAGGTCTGCTGTTGGTAGTGGAGGGCGGGATGGTCGCTGCGTCCGGTGATCTCGAGTATCTCCCGATAGCGGAAGGGTTCGATAGTGGGATAGCCGCCTTCTCCCTGACCGGCCCAGGTGCCCACCAATCCGGAGACCAGTCGCACGACTTCAGGGCTACGACTCATGAGTTGCCCAGGGTACGGACTCGGGGCCCGACTCGTTGAACGAATGGCTAGCTCGTAGCATTTGCGCCAGCGGGCGTTTAGCTCAGATGGCTAGAGCACTGCCCTTACAAGGCAGGGGTCGGCGGTTCGAGTCCGTCAACGCCCACCAAGAGCGGTCTCTCCAGGTGGCGGAGACACTTCCGCTCAGTCGTTGGCCAACGCCTCCCGGAGAAATGTCACGATCTCTCCGATCATCTCCTCTCCGGCGAGAAGAGCCAGGTCGTTGTGGTCAGCGCCATCGATGACCACCAGGTGTTTGGGCTCATTTGCTGCTTCGAAGAGACGTCGGCTGCCCTCAAGGGGGACGATTCTGTCGTCCGACCCCGCGATGACAAGGAGCGGGACTGTGATGCCGCCGATGGTGTCGATATTGGGATAGCGGTCACGGAGGAGCAACGAGGCCGGCACCAATGGGTAGTGGACTGAGGCGACGTCGGCCAGGGAAGTAAAAGGCGACCGGAGCAGGAGAGCCGCCGGGGTTTCCTCTGCTGCGAGTCTCACGGCTACTCCCGCTCCCAGAGACTCTCCAAAGTATGCGATCCGCCTCGGATCGGCCTCTGGGCGAGATTTCACATAGGCGAGGGCGGCCCGGGCGTCGGCAGCCAACCCCTCCTCACCGGGGTTGCCCGGGTTCCCTCCGTACCCGCGGTAATCAACCAGCAAGACCGAGTAACCCGACTCGGAGAGAGCCTCGCCGAGTGGGAGTCGATGGGCGCGGTTCCCTGCGTTGCCGTTGAAGATCACGACCGCACCGATTGGGTCCCCTGAAGCGGGGACAAACCACGCCTTCAACGTGAGGCCGTCAGCGGTCGGGTAACTCACCTCTTCGATCGCCGGGTTGACAGCCGCTGCTGACGGCACTGTCTGAGTCGGGAAGTAGATCATCCGGCGCTGCGAGATCCAGAGTAAGGCGAGGATGATGGCCAGCACGACCACGACGGCGGCGATCCCACGCAACACACCCAGATTCTCGACTGAAGGATCGGAGTTGTCACGGAGATCGGGTCTTGATGGGGTGGTCGGGGCGGTTCGAGTCCGTAAACGCCCACCGGACAGAAGGGACACGTCTGCGACCGCCCCGGCTACCCCGTACCCTCACCGGCCGTGGTTGTTCAGGACCCGCATGTGATTGGGGCCCCGACCGGGGGGATTTGGACTCTGTTCCCAGGTGAGCGGTTGTATGCTCCGCGGCCCGAAATCGAGCGATGGGAGGAGTCTTAATTGAGCCCGACCGGATTCGTCAGGACCCTCATCGTCGCCAGCGTCTTGGTTCTCGTCATCGGATCGATCGATGCCGGGATCAGCGGCGACTGGGACCTATTCGTCATCTTCGCTCTCGGTCTGGCGCTCAACCTGGTGCTTCTCTCCCGCGTCGAGTCCCGCCGCCCCGCGATTCCGATTCGCCGCGATCTGGTGGCATGGCTCCGGGACCGGGCGTCGATCTCGGGCGAGTCACTCACCGCGGTGACCGACCGGGCGATCGCCACCTACGCGGATCGCTACGGGGTGGATTCGGAACCGGACGAGACGCCTAGTTGAGAGCAACCCTCGTCTTCGATGGGACGCCGGTCGAGCTTGGCTGGGTTGGAGGCAAGGGTTTTGCGCTCAACCAGTTGATCGGGATGGGTATGCCTGTCCCTTCGACCGGATCGATCACCACGTTCGGCTACAGGTGGTTTGTCCGGGATTCCGGACTGCAGGACTTCATCGACGAACTCCGCAGCGAGGGCCTCCCCGATCAGGCGGACCTCGACGATGTGGTCCGGCGCGTCGACCAGGCTTTCCTCGAGGCCCCATTCCCCGATGCTCTGGCCGATGAGATCATCGAGTTGGCGTCTTCGGTTGGGGACGGCGCCCCCCTTGCCGTTCGATCGTCGGCGACCGCCGAGGACATGGCTTCAGCCTCTTTCGCCGGTCAGTACCGGTCGTTCCTCGATGTCAACGACCCCGAGAACCTGCTTCGCACGGTGAAACTGGTTTGGGCGTCGCTGTGGTTGCCGGCACCACGGACCTATCGGGCGCACTCCGGCGTGCCAGAAGACGACCTCGCCATGTCCGTGGTGGTTATGCGTCTCGTCCAGGCCCGGCGGGCCGGGGTCATCTTCACCGTGAATCCGACCGGGTCAGGGAGCGACCTACGGATCGAAGCCGTTGATGGCTTCGGTGATCAACTGGTGTCGGGCGAGGTGACCCCCGGGGCACATGTCCTACCCCGTACGTCGGCACTGCGCCGGTCGGTTGACCCGGTACTCGACGAGGCGATCGAAGTCGCCCTGGACCTGGAACGGCGATTCGGCCGGCCCCAGGACGTCGAATGGGCCCACGATGGCGAACGCCTCTACATCGTGCAGACCCGACCGATAACCACCACCCCCACAAGGGGTAGCGACGACGGGTTCGACACCGACATAGGGCCCGACGATGCCTATACGACGGCCGGGATCGCCGAGTCGCTCCCCGGGGTGCTGCCCCCACTCCAGTGGACCACGGCGGCGCCGTTGCTGGAGAACGGATTCCGGCGGCTGTTCGATCGGATGCGAGCACTGCCTCCCGCCGCCGATGGCCGCCCCTTTCTGGCCCGCGTTCGGGGGCGCGCCGTCCTCAGCCTCGACCTGATGAAGGAAGCCGCGGTCCTGGTCCCCGGCGGATCCGCCGAAGAGATCGAGAGGCAGTACTTCGGCCGGGTGGTCAGCGAAGCAGCCGAGTTTCCCGAGACGGCGAGGCGGGGGCCGTTCAAAGGGTTGCGATCGATGTTGACCGGCTTCCGGGAGATCAACGCCCGCCGCGGCTTCCGGTTTGAGGCCCATGTCTGCATCGACGCCACAGAGAGACTCGTCGACCAACCGCCCGACTGCGACCTGGTCAGCACCGAACAGCTCCTGGCGTACCGGCACCGAGCTCTGGACCTTGCCGGTCGGCTGATGGCCGCCGAGATCTCGGTAGCTGCTGCTGCCGCCGCGGCCTATCGCGGCGTCGAGCTGTTTCTCCAGTCCCACCTCGGTGACGAGGCGATGAGTCTCGCTCAACAGCTCACTGCTGGAGGAATCGACCCTTGCGGAGCCCAGGTCGCCCTACACACCTGCGACCTGGCCGCGTTTGCCCTTCAGGACGAGGAACTCGCCGCCTCGATGGTCGGACTCGCCCAAGGCGACGCGCCCGCCCTGGCCGACTTCCAGACCAGCCTGCCGCAGGCGCGGTTCCTCGCCGAATTCGAACAGGAGCTGGGTCGTTCCGGCTCGGCGTCGGTTTTCTCCGGCGAGACTTGGGCGGAGTCGCCAGACCTCGCCTGGCGGTTGATGAGCCAGGCGATCCAGGTGGCGCAATCGGGTCGCCGGGACCTGATCGATCCCGGTGCCCGTCATGTTCTCCTCGACGAGATCGAGTCTCGCCTGGCGACCTCGTGGAAGTGGCGCATGCAACGCGTCTTGACGGCCCAGTTCATCGACGTTCGTCGGCGACTTCTCCGCCGCCTGGTGGCCGACGCCGTCGAGTTCCTCCATCTTCGTGAGAAGACAAAGTCGGCGGTGCTCGCCCTCGGGGGAGAAGTCAGGCGAACACATCTCGCCCTGGGGCATCGCCTCCACGCCTCGGGTGTGCTCGAGGCAGCCACCGACGTCGACTTGATGGCTTCACAGGAGCTCGAACCGGCGGTCAGGGGAAAAAGCTGGCCGAGCCGATGGGAGATCGAGAGGCGACGGAACGTCCTGAAAATCCTGTCCGACGACGACTCGCTTCCACAGGTCTTCGTCGGGGACCCGAGCCGACGCCTCGGTGACTCGACCGCTCCCACCGGCGACACCTTCACCGGTTGGGGAGCGAGCGCCGGCGTGTACGAAGGCAGGGCCCGAGTCATCTCGGCGGCAACGGAGCCAATCGAGCCCGGAGACGTCCTCGTTGCCCGGACCACTGATCCGGCGTGGACTCCGCTCTTCCTCACCGCCGGCGCCATCGTGGTCGAAGAGGGAGGGCCGCTTTCGCATGCCGCAATCATTGCTCGCGAGCTGGGTCTGCCGGCCGTGCTCAACGTCCCCGGTCTTCTCGACCGGCTGGCGTCACACCCATCGGTGTCACTCCGTGTCGACGGCGACGAAGGCACCGTCCTCATCCGAGACGTCGAAGACGACGCCGATTCGGTGAAACTGGCGGAGGTGGCCGGGTGATCGGTCGGGTACCCCGGCATGCGGCCAGTGGCGACCGGGTCGACCCGGGCAGCCTCTTCGTCTTCATTCCCGGGGCGCTCGCCGGCGGATTCCTCATCTCCATCGGGCTCCTCGTCGGCGACGCGGTGCGTCGACTGAGAGGCGACGCCAGTGCCGAACGTCGGGTTCGGCTTACCGGGGCCGCCCTCGTCGACGAGATCCGTGCCGGCGCGGGCGCTTCCAGCCGCACCGAGTCGGGTCTCCGGCCCCTGGCTGTCTACGGGTTCGTGGGCGGGATCTCACTGGCTCTCGTCTTGGTGGTCCTTTTCGGGGCCACCTGGAATTTCTTCAACCCCGGTGGGTACATCGAGCAAGTCGCGTGGATCTGGGCGATCAGCATGGTGCTGGCCTTCGGATTTGCCATCGTCGCAATGCACACTCTCCGGCTCGCCCCGCGATGGCTCCCCGGGATACTGGCGGTGTTGGGGCTGGGATTCGCCCTACGGTTTGCCTTGGGTCGCGAACCCGCGATCGACAGGGCCATCCTGGTGGTGTTTGGCCTGGCACTGGCGATCATCGGACCGGCAGTGACCTGGCGGGCGGGCAGAGGTCGCGGCGTCGCCGTCCCACCATCGGCGCGACCGATCCTGACCCGCACACCGCTTACCCGTCCGGAGTGACCAAACTCATCGTCGCCGACAAGGGTCTTGTTGCGTCGGCATGGGTAACGGAGCGACCGGACGATGAAACTTCACCTGATCCACACCGGGCTTCCCGACGAGGCACCCTGGCTCTTCCGCGTCCCCCTTCGAAGTCGAGCCCTCCTGGTGGTCACCGTGGTGGTCACCGCGATCGTTTCCACCATCGCTGCCACCAGCCCGGATTGGCTTCTGCGCGTCGACCAGCCGATCGCCGATTGGGTCCGGGGCCTGGGAGGCGGGGGTGACCACTCACTGGCCGCGCTGATAACCCATCTCGGCTCGCCGGCCATCGCGGTGGTTGTCGGCGTGGTCGCCGCTTTGATCCTGTGGAATCAGTGTCGCGCCGCCGCGCTGACTTTGCTGGCTCTGATCGCCGCGGCCCAACTGGCCGACGTGGTGCTCAAGCTGATCGTCGACCGCGCCCGCCCATCCGACCCGTTGGTCAGCACCACGTTGGGGTCGTTTCCCAGCGGGCATGTGATCCATGCGGTGGTGGTATTCGGACTGGTCCCCTTCCTGCTGTGGGTATTGACCCAGAGGCGAGGGCTGATGCGTTTCGGCTTCGCACTTTTCGGAATCGTGGTGGTGCTCGTGGCCATCAGCCGGGTGCGTCTTGGTGCCCATTGGCCCTCCGACGTGATCAGCAGTGTCTTGATCGGAATGTCGCTTTTGCTGGGCGCGGAGCGTTTGCTCACCTCGGTCTGGGCGGCGGAGAGGTGCGCTTTTCCCGGGGCCACTCCCCATTGACCGCAAC